>URSP01000006.1:0-42781 GCA_900550515.1 uncultured Collinsella sp.
GCCGCGCGGCAAGGAGATATATTGCCAGACCGGAGGGGCCCCGGGGGCGGGAATCGCGCACTCCATAATTTGTTCACAAACGAATATGTCCCTCAGTCGCGTCCCTGAGGTTATAACTGAAGCATTGGCTTCTGATATTGGCGATGACCAGCTGTTTTATGAGTATTGAGACATCGGTCATCTCTGGAGCGCTACTTTACCCCAAAGGCATCAGCTATTTGTTTCCCATCGGTAAAAGGCGGGTTTTGTTCGCCAAGCGTTCTTATATATAGATAGATACGGGTTCGAACCCATGAAAGGGCGACAAAAAAAGACAGCCAACCGAAGTTGACCGCTTTCTATTCTATGCTGGAGCATCCAGAGGGTGCTTCCGAACTCGTTTTCTCGCTGCCATTCATGCTTTCGAAGCATCTTTCGACCTTCGCAGTCTCATGTTTTGAGGATCTGCCGTGTTTATCACTGTTATCAATGAGTGTGTGGAAGTGATCCTCATACAGATTCATGCGATCCGCCAGAGAACTGAGAAGCATCTTTCTGCAGCCCTCGTTGTCTATCCTCGCATCTCTCAGGTCTTCCGGAAATTCACAAGCAGTCTTAGGGTCAATTTGTTTCTGCTTTCAGAGACTTGTTTGAGAGTTTTTAAAGACAGTTCAAAACAATAAGCGAGACACCATAAAGCAGAGCAAGATGTGCCGGATAGAAAATGTAGAAGAAATATTTCAGCTTCAGCCCTCGCTTGCCATTATAAAGATTGATAAGCAACAACGAAATTATCGCGGCAGCAACATCAGGATTAAAAATATTAGCTGTAGTGAACTCAAATCCGCCGCCAATTATATGGCATGACGAAAGGAGCACTGCACATACTGCAGCAAAGAACATCTTAGCTTTGCTGTCGTGGAATAAATAGAATGCAGCCACAAGCAGAATGCCATACGCACCGCCATCCAGCTTAGTGTATTCAGCTGCCAGTGCTGTCAAAACAATCAGAGCAATTTCTGCAATGTGCCTCTTCCATTTTGAAAGACTTTGTATCTTTTCCAGAATAATCAAAAAGACCAAGGAAAGCAGGAGCTCATACATAACATTCTGTTGCCGAAGGTCAAATAGCTGCCCGGTTTGAACGAAATCGTATATGGGCTCCGCAATGATTGCGAAGACAAGCATATTTCGCAGGTACTTCTTTATGTCATGAGTGTGCAAAAAACCCTCAACTATCAAAAAGCAAAATAAGGGAAATGCAATTCTGCCAAGAACATGAAGCACATCCGAAGCCTCGCTTAGAATCGCCCACTGTTCGTCTGATATCTGATTGTACGATGCGTGAGTCATGATTCCATTGGTCAGGACGATCCTGCTTACATGATCGAGAACCATCGAGATGGCCGCTATTATCTTTAATGTGCTGCCGCTAATTCCGTATCTATCTGTTTTCATTTCTTTTTCCTTTCTTTGGGTGGGCCGTCAGGGGTTCAGCCTGCTTCGCAGGCGGCCGCTGCGGCGCTTTCGCGCCTTGCGCGCTGCGCTGGCAAACGCTCGCGCGTTTACTCAGCTCCGCGCCCCCCGACGGGTTCGAACCCATGAAAGGGCGACAAAAAAGCGACCAACCGGAGTTGATCGCTTTCTATTCCATGGTGGGCCGTCAGGGGTTCGAACCCTGGACCTTGGGATTAAAAGTCCCCTGCTCTGCCAGCTGAGCTAACGGCCCGCGGGTGGCATTGTACCACGGTCTGGGACTATTCCCAACTCCATTGGCCGTTCTGGAAAATCACAACTTCACGTCCATCAGGCGTAATGCCCGTAATATCGATGTCGTCCGTGCCGATCATAAAATCGACGTGCGTGCTCGAGACGTTAACGCCATGCTCCAGGAGCTCCTCCTTGGACATGTCATACCCACCCTCGATGCATTCGGGGAAACCTACACCTAGCGCGAGATGGCAGCTAGCGTTCTCGTCATAGAGCGTATCGTAGAACAGAACACCACTTTCGCGGATCGGCGTGTTCTTGGAAATGAGTGCGACCTCTCCCAGGTGAGCAGCGCCCTCGTCAGTATCGATGATACTTGCGAGCGTTGCCTTGCCCACGCGGGCGTCGTAGTCCACCACGCGGCCGCCCTCGAACTTAATCCAAAAATCGTCGACCTTATTGCCGTGGTGGATGAGCGGCATGGCAGAGTACACGATACCGTCGGCGCGCATGCGATCGGGCGAAGTGAAGACTTCCTCGGTGGGAATGTTGGGGAAGAAGGGGTGCCCATCGGGCGTCTTGCCCTTGCCGCCGGCCCACTCGTGACCTTTCGTCATGCCAATCGTCAGATCGGTTCCATTTGCCGCGGTGTAATGCAGGTAGTCGAAACGATTGTCGTTCAGGAAACGCAGGTTCTTTTCGAATGCGGCGTCATGGAGTTCCCAGTCGCTCTCTGGGTCCTGGCCATCGGCGCGCGCGGTGTGCAGAATCGCATTCCACAGCTTATAGATTGCAACCTCATCGGCGTCTCCTGGGAACACCTCGTGCGCCCAAGCCACGACCGGAGCGCCGGCGATGCACCACGGATTGATGTTGTAATCCAGTCCACGGCGGAAAACTTTGCACTGCGTATTCCTCGCCTTTGATGCCGCGGCCGGCTTGGCTGGATTGATGCCCTTGAGGGCCGCAGGATCCGCACCCTCGATAAAGACAAAGCAGGCACCATCCTGGGCCAAGGAATCCAGCTGCATGCGCTTCCACTCGGGCGTCTGCTCAAAATAGCTTTTCTCGACATGCTCGTACGTAAGCCTCGTCACGGCATCATCGGCCCAAATGACCGTCACGTGGCCGGCGCCGGCAGCATAGGCCTCCGCGACCACCACGCGCGCAAACGGCGCGCACTCGACCGGAGACTGAACGACGACCTCCTGGCCGGGCTTGACGTTTACGCCCTTGCGGACGACCAGGCGCGCGTAGTTTTTAATCTTGGGCTCCAGGGCCTTCATGCCCTCCAGAGCCTCTTCGACCGTCAGGGCAGCTCGAATCATGTGCCACTCCATCTATCTATAGAACAGTAAAAAGGCGCGCCGCAAAAACGACGCGCCTTATATCTTAGCGATAAGTATGTATGCAAACGCTACTTCTTCTTGGAGTCCTTCTTGTCCTCCTCGGCAGCCGAACGCTCGATAAGAGCGTTGAGCTTGTTCTCGGACATGCCCTCGGCCTGCGCGCGGTACATGTTGCGCAGGGGACGAATACGAACGAAGTCGTAGATAAAGTCACCCAGAATGACGACGTAGGACAAAACAATACCGACCATCTGGACGGGGCTGGACACCATGCCAGCGGGAGCGAAGTACAGCGAGGCCCAAATTGCCACGACGAGCACCATGCCAATGGCGAGCACAATCCACCAGATGCGACGGCGCTTGGTGTAGTCCTCGTCCTGCTTGAGGAGGATATTCGACACCGTATAGATGCGGTCCTCCTTGGCGCGCTGCTTAGCCTTGCGGGCGCGCTTCTCCTCTTTAGAGAGGCCCTCGAGGTTCTCGCCCTTCTCGAGCTCTTTGCGGCGTGCCTTGGATGAAGCCGGCACGACGTGAACAGAGCTTGCTGCCTGACGAGCGGGCTTGGCGGATGCGGCGGACTTGCGCGCAACCCCGGTAACCTCGCGGGATTGCGTGCGCTTGTTCGTGGCGCTACGGGTACTCACTTATGCGTTCTCCTTCATGCTTGTGAACTGGGAGCCCGTGATGATCTGGAAGGCCTCGCGATAGCGCTCGGACGTGCCATCGATGACCTCGGCGGGCAGGTGCGGGGTCTCCCCCGTCATATCCCAGTTGGCCTTGAGCCAATTGCGGACGAATTGCTTGTCGTAGCTAGGCTGGATCTTGCCCTCCTCGTAGCTGGCAGCAGGCCAGAAACGGCTGGAGTCGGGCGTGAGGCACTCGTCGATCAGCGTGACCTTGCCATCAATAACACCAAACTCGAACTTGGTGTCGGCAATGATGATGCCACGGGTCGCGGCGTACTCGGCAGCGGCCTTGTAGATCTTGAGGGAAAGGTCACGAATCTGCGTGGCGATGTCCTCGCCCACGATCTCGCAGCAACGCTCGAACGAGATGTTCTCGTCGTGGTCACCGATCTCGGCCTTCGTGGACGGCGTGAACAGCGGCTCAGGAAGCTTGGAAGCCTCGGTCAGGCCCTCAGGCAGCTGGATGCCGCAGACGGTGCCGTTCTCGTCGTAGGTCTTCTTGCCCGAACCGGTCAGATAGCCGCGGACGATGCACTCGATAGGAATCGTCTGGGCCTTCTTAACCAGCATGGCGCGGCCAGCGAGGTAGTCACGATACTCAGCAAACTCCTCGGGGAAATCCGCCGGGTCGATGGAAACGAGATGGTTGGGGACGATGTCGGCAAACTTATCGAACCAGAATGCCGAGATGCGATTGAGTACCTCTCCCTTAAACGGAATCTCGTCGGGAAGAATGAAGTCGAACGCAGAAATGCGGTCGGTGGCGACCATCAGCAGGTTTTCACCGGCATCGTAAATATCACGAACCTTGCCACGGGAATCCGGACGACGCTCCATCGTTGTCACGTGAGTCACTCCTTACCTAAATACGACAGAAATGCGGGTTCTTTCCCGCATGTTTTCGCAAACTCGGAGCGGCAGGGACGCGGCCCCTCCTTCACCGAATAGCGAAAAGCTAGTGCTCCATTGTAGTAGATGCCGCGTCTGCCGTGTGCTCGCGGGGCAGATGAATTGTAAAAGTCGTACCCTTTCCAAGCTCCGACTCCACGGATATGTAGCCATGGTGACGCTCGACGATCTGCTTGGTCACGGCGAGGCCAACGCCCAGGCCGCCAGCTTCGCGGGCGCGGCTGGCATCGGCGCGCCAAAACCGCCCGAAGATGCGCGACAAATCGTCCTTGGCAATACCGATGCCAGTATCAGAAACGGCAATGCTGACGTGCTTGCGGTCACTGAGCACCGACACCACGACCCAACCGCCCTCGGGGGTGTAGCGCATGGCGTTGCTCATGAGGTTGATAACACATTGCGTGATCATGTCGGGATCGGCCTCGACGACATCGTCGTGACCCTGGGTCTCGTCCGCAAAACGCAGGCGCAGATCGCGGTCGACAAACAGGCGCTCCTGGGCATTAACGATGGAACGCACGAAAGGAACCATGTCCACCGGCTCAAGGTTGAGCGGAGCCGTGCTGTTTTCCATGCGCGACAGGTCGAGCATCTGCTGCACCAGACGAGCCAGGCGACGCGTCTCGGAAGCAACAGTCTCCAAATGCTCATCGTCGGTGGGATACACGCCATCCTGCATGGCCTCGACCGTTGCGAGCATGGCCATAAGCGGCGTGCGAAGCTCGTGTGCAACGTCTGAGGTCAGGCGCTTCTCGTGTTTCATATCCTTCTCGAGCGAAGTGGCCATCTCATCGAAGGTCTCACCCAGCTGATCGATCTCGTCATCACCGCGCAGTCCCGTGCGAGCCGACAGGTCGCCGTCACGGATTTGCTTTGCGGTACTGGTGATGCGATGAATCGGCTTGGTGAGCATGCGCGACACGAGCGATCCGATAACGACCGAAATGCAGATTGCAACAACCGCGGCGAGGGCCATGGCGTTAAAGGTCTTCTCCCTAAACGCAGAGTCCGCCTTGGTGAGCAGAGCGTCGGAGCCGATGGCCCACAGCTTTACCTGTCCGACATGCTCGCCGGAAGACGTTACAATCTCGACGTTAGCAACACTATCGGAGTCGGTTGGAGCAGACGAGACCGGGCTATGCGATGCCCTCTTGTCGTGCGTGTCGTCGGTCGTAGCCTGGTTTTCGCGTACATCGGCGGTGGCGCTTGCCGAGGGCCAGGAATCGTCATAAACGATCACGCCCTTTTTATTGACGACCTGCATGCCCAGATCGTCGGAAACCAAACTCGACGTTGCGACCGTGCGCAGTTCTCCCGCGGTCCAAGAGCCGTTTTCCTCATATGAAGTCGCCAACTTCTCGGCAGCGGAATTTGCGATTTCGACGATATTGGAGCGTGTGTAATCCGAAAAGACCGTGCCCCACACAACAGAGACAACGCCCACCAGCACCAATACTGTCATGAGCGATGTCAGAGCAAAAGCAAGTGCCATGCGCGAGGGATAGCTCATCGTTGGCCGTGAATCGGAACGAGGCGTGTTCCAACTAGCCTTGGAACCCGCCTCGCTCTCCTGCTTGTGCTTTTGTCCGATTTCAAAGCGCGCAGGTGTCATATGTGATTTCCCTATTTCTCGTCCGACTTATCGGTCTTGGCCGGAGCCTCGAAGCGATAGCCGACACCATGGACGGTGTAGAGCCACTTGGGCTTCTTGGGATCATCGCCCAGCTTGGCGCGAAGATTCTTCACGTGGCTATCGATGGTGCGCTCATAGCCCTCAAAGTCATACCCGAGCACTTTCTCGACCAGCTCCATGCGGTTATACACACGGCCGGGATGGCGGGCAAGCGTGGTGAGCAGCTTGAACTCGGAAGCCGTCAGATCGACTTCCTTGCCCTCGACCAAGATCTTGTGGCCCGAGATATCGATGACCAGATCGCCGAAGTCGAGTACCTCGACGGCGGGCTCGTCGGCCTGATGGGCACGGCGGAACAGAGCGCGAACGCGGGCGACGAGCTCGCGCGGCGAGAACGGCTTAATCAGATAGTCGTCGGCGCCGAGCTCAAGACCGATAATACGGTCCTCGATCTCGCCCTTAGCCGTCAGCATGATGATGGGGACATCCGAGGTATCGCGAATGGTGCGGCAAACGCGCTCGCCGGGGATCTTGGGGAGCATAAGGTCGAGCACGACCAGGTCGAACTGATGCTTCTCGAACTCCTCGATCGCGGACTGACCGTCGCCGACGCCCACAACCCAGTAGCCTTCGCGCTCGAGATAGGCAGCGACGGCGTCACGGATTGCCTTCTCATCCTCGACCAGCAGAATCTTTTTTGCATCTGAAGCCATAACACGGCCCCCCCCTGTCTCAATTAGCTAAGAACAAGCCCATTTTAACGCACCTGAGCCCGCCGGATGCCGCTATGACGCGGCAGCTCGGCGGGCGGTACTCACAATTATAACGCGTTTATTCCCCTGTTGGCGCCTTTTTAACCCCTCTAAGCTTAAAGAGAGAATAGGCGTGCAGTGACCGTCTCTGGTATACCCTGGCTGTTGCGCACCGTGGCGTACGTAAGGAATGAGTCCGACTTTCCCGCCGTAGCTGGATAATCGCCATACTCTAAAGCGCGGTCGGGCGACAGCAGCGAGCCATAGGTCTTGGCAGAGGTGTCGATCAGGAAATGCGACGCCTGTACCTTAACAAGGTATTTATTCTTCTTGCCAGCCGCACATGCGAGCGGCTCGCGGGACAGGAAGAGATACGGCCCTCCCTCATTACCGATATACGTGCCCATGTTGCCCAGGCTGCCCACGCCACTATAGGTCGCCTCGATAGAAAACACGAAGGTATCGCCCATGTATACGGCCTCGAAAGGCGAGACTGACGAGGGAAGAACTAGCTGGGCACGTTTGGTGTTGTTGCCGTCGGTCAGATCGATTGCCGTTATGCCGTAGTAGACGCCCTCGTCGTTGCGGACACGCGGCGAGATGGTCAAAATGCCGTCGCTCGCGTGCGGGGCCGATGCAAAGCGGCCCGTCGATTTCCAAATTACCTCGGCCTTGGATTCATCAAGCGAGCGACGATAGCAAAACGAATCACTACTCGTTTTATTGCCGCCTGCCGAAGGCATTTTATACCAGATGATTGATGACCCGAACGCCGTAAACAGGGGCGGATCGTAGTCCTTGCCACCTCGATCGAGCTCAACCACGTCGCCAGAGAGCGAAGCGCCCGACAGATTTTGAGCGTAGAGCTTCCACGATGAATTGGCAAAGTTCATCTCAACCCACGCGAATACGCCGTCGCCGGCACGGACATCGTAGAATGCGTATCCCGTGCCCTCGATAGGATCCTCGATTAATGTGGTAAGCGAGCCATCGCCCAGGTTGAGCACACCGAGTGTGTTGGCGTGCAATGCCGATGCGGGCGCCATCATCGCCGCGGCGTAATCGCCGTCGCAGTAGTACAGCAGCGTACCCAGAGGCAGCGTCCACGACGCCGCCGGCTCAAGATCGATGTCGACAGCCTCATACTCATCCGTAATCGAGATGATTTTGGAATCGTCCTTGATAACCTGCGGCTCGCCGGCGGCATCATCGCTGGTGCCCGTTTTTTTCGAGCATCCGGCAAGCACCGTGGCAGCGCCCGCGGCAGCCCCACCGAGTACAAAGTCGCGACGCGATATTCCGTTTTTGATGTGATCGGCGATACCCATTAGGCGATCTCGGCGCGAGCGGCCTCGATAGCGCGTGTAAGCTGGTCGGCGCAGGAGGTCTTTTTCATACCGCAGGTATTACCGGCGAGAACCTCGATTACGCGATCGGCAGGAGCGCCCTCGACCAGTTTGGAGATAGCCTTGAGATTGCCGTCGCAGCCGCCGGTAAACTCAACGCCCATCACCTTGTTGCCGTCATCGGAAAGGTCAAGGTGAATATTGCGAGCACACACGCCCTGAGGCTTGTAATCAAACGAAATCATGCGATCCCCTCTCAGAATGTTATTCGAGACGACTATTATCCCCGTCTTTCCCTAAATGCAACGAGGCGCTTTGCCGGCAACACACATTACCAGCAAAGCGCCCTAAAAAGCTAACGTTATGCCCGAACCTACTCGAAGCTCAGCTGCTCCAGACGATCAAAGACCGTGTCGATACGGGTGAGGAAGTCCCACGGATCAAAGATCTCGTCGAGCTTCTCCTGACTGACGGTGCAGCGCGGGTCGGCCTCGAGACGCTCCTTAAAGGTGGGGCCGGAGACACAATCCTGTACCTCGTGCCAGGTTGCCATAGCGTTCTCCTGCACAATGGCGTACGCGTCCTCGCGGGTGATGCCCGTGTCGACGAGGGCGAGCAGTACCTTGGAAGAGAAGATGAGGCCGCGGGTCTTATTGAGGTTGGCCATCATGCGGGCAGGGTACAGCTGCAGGCCGTCGATAACGCGAATGAGGCACTGGAACATGTGGTCGAGGGCGATGAAGCTGTCGGCCTGGGCGACGCGCTCGGCAGAGGAGTGCGAAATGTCACGCTCGTGCCACAGGGCGACGTTGTCGAAGGCAACCTGCGCGTTGGCCTTCACGACGCGCGACAGGCCGCAGACCTTCTCCATGGTGATGGGGTTGCGCTTGTGCGGCATGGCGGAGCTGCCCTTTTGACCCTTACGGAACGGTTCCTCGGCCTCGAGTGTATCGGTCTTCTGCAGATTGCGAACCTCGGTAGCGATGCGCTCACAGGTGGCCGCGGTGGTGGCGAGAACGCCGGCGAGGTAGGCGTGATGATCGCGGCTAATAACCTGCGTGGACAGCGGGTCGTGAACCAGGCCCAGGTGCTCGCAGACATATTCCTCGACAAACGGCTCGATGGAGCTGTACGTGCCGACAGCGCCCGAGATGGCACCGAAGGCAACATTCTTGCGGGCGTCCTCAAGACGATCCAGATCGCGCTTGAGCTCCCAGGCCCAAGAGCCAAACTTCATGCCGAAGGTCATCGGCTCGGCGTGGATGCCATGAGTACGGCCGGCGCAGAGCGTGTTGCGCTCCTCAAAGGCGCGACGCTTGCAGATCTCGCCGAGTTTTTTGACGTCCTCGATGATCAGGTCGCAGGCCTGGGTGAGCTGGTAGCACAGGGCCGTGTCGCCCAGATCGGAGCTGGTCATGCCATAGTGAACCCAGCGGCTGGGCTTGGGGTCGCCCTCGGGAACATCGGCATCGATGTATTCCTTCATGTTGGTCAGGAAGGCAATGACGTCGTGGCGCGTGACTTCCTCGATCTCATCGACCTTCGCCTTCTCAAAGTTGGCATGGTCGCGGATCCACTGGGCCTCGTCTTT
Source organism: uncultured Collinsella sp. (assembly GCA_900550515.1). Classification (GTDB taxonomy): domain Bacteria; phylum Actinomycetota; class Coriobacteriia; order Coriobacteriales; family Coriobacteriaceae; genus Collinsella. The sequence goes on from URSP01000006.1 coordinate 9,956, forward strand.
GGAAATACCGATCTTGCCGAGCTCCGCCTGGGCCTCGCAGGCCAAGACCTCGATCTCCTGCCAAATGGCGTACTTGTTCTCGAGGGAGAAAATGTGTCCCATCTCCGGGCGGGTATAGCGATCGATCATAGCGGCTCCTTTTTGGTTATTGGCACGTTGGTCGTAACCCAACCATTGTACCGTGCGCAGGTGCAAGTATGGGCAGCAGGCATTAACCTAACATTTTGGAATTGGAGCGAGCAACGGGACATCCGCGCATTTGCTTCGCAAATACGCACCGGCTGCGGTCGGCAGACCCGGTCCGCGCACACGCACGGGCACAGCGGGTTGGACCCAACGTTCCCGAGGTCCCCCGTACTCGATGGAGCGGGCAACGGGACGTCCGCGTATTTGCTTCGCAAAACCGCACCGGCTTCAGGCGCCTGTCGGCGCCTTCACCTGCTCGCTACAAACGCTTCGCGTTTGCTTAACGCTCGCACCCTGGCGGGTTCGAGTCCCGGCGCTTGATAGTAAAAAGCACGGCAACGTAACGCTGCCGTGCTTGTGCTTTTTACTGGAGCGGGCAACGGGACTCGAACCCGCGAGTGTCAGCTTGGGAAGCTGATGCCTTACCACTTGGCGATGCCCGCTTGTGTGTTGGCTAGTATAACGCGGTTGTCTTGTTCGATACAAGGGTGGCGATGCTTGTTTTAGCTGTGGAGATTCGTTTGAAAATCGCGTCAATTGTGGAGACGAGGACCTTTGACTTCCTGTTCCCCTTATCTTCTACCTGCACTTTTGCTTGATTGTTATATTTGAGCTCAATTTGTCAGGAATTGGGCAAGCTTTTGGTCAGGCTCCGGTACTTACCCGCATGAACCTCGGGGGTAGCCTCATCCTACGCGTCGCAGCCTCCCCGTGCGGCGCACGAGGGATAAGGAGCAGCCATGTCCAACGCACCCACGCACTCTGTCCACAGCGCAATCGCAACAGGTCCGCTGCTCCTGCTCCTCTTCCTGCTTTTCGGCTGCCTGGCACCGGGAGCCGCATTTGCCGTCGATGGCTACGACCAGCTCGGCTTCCGCACTATTAGCGATGATTGTGGGCCCTTCCTCATCGGCAAGTATGAAGCTCAAGACGCCTCGATTGCCTACTGCATGAACCAGGAGCGCCCCGGCCCCACCAAGCCGGGCGGCCCATGGCTCAACTTTGATCAAGGCTGGGTGTGGCTCGACGACGAGTTCGCGGCAATCGTTTGTCACGGATATCCTACCGCCACGTCGTTTGGCGGTTACCATCTTTCACCTGATCGTGCCCGCGCCGCAACCCAGCTTGCCGTATGGATGCTCAACGGCACTACCCATGTCGACGGCACCTACTCCTACACGACCGCTCAGGGTAAAACCAAGAGCGGACACTTTACCGCCGACAATGAAGTCGTGGCGGCTGCGCGGTGGCTCCACGACAGCGCAAAATCAGGAAGCATCAAAGCCGCTCCGCACCGCGCGCGACGCTATCTAGGGGCCGTATCGGGCGGCAGCAAACGTCAAGACATGCTCTATGTACTGCCGGCGGTGTCTGTTTCCTTCCAAAAGCAGTCTGCTAACACCGTTATTACCAGCGGAAACAATACCTATCAGTTTACCGGGGCAACATTCGATATTTTTGAGAGCGCCAGCGGCGCGCGTGTCGGCACCATCAAGATGGACAGCAACGGTCGAGCGCAAGCAACACTTCTGCCCAACACGGCATACTACCTAGTTGAAACGAAGGCGCCGGCCGGCTATGTCCCCCGTCGTGATCGCATCGCCTTTACCACGGGGAATGACGGCGGGCGGGTCGCCATTGATGAACAGCCCGGCACCATCAACCTGCGTATCGTAAAACTCGATACCGCGACGAATGCCGGCCCCCAGGTAGGTTCTTCACTCGCAGGAGCAGAGTTCACGTGTGTGTCGCAATCAACCCCTGGATGGGCGCAAATCCTCACGACCGACGAAAGCGGTCAGGCCACCCTCGCCGATGTCCCCTTAGGAACCTTTACCATCTACGAATCAAAAGCCCCCGAGGGCTACCTGCCATCCAACGACAGCTGGACCTATACCGTTGGAGCCGACCAGCTCGGCGATTCAGGCGTGGTCGAGATCGAATCTCGCGTTTCCGATATCCCCATTGCGTTTAACCTTGAGATTTCCAAATTCAAGGATTACGGCAATAGCGACCAATCCGGCCTGGAGCAGCCGGCGGGTGGTGTTGTCTTTGAGGTTGTCAGCAACAGCTCTCAGCAGGTTGTTGGCACACTGACCACAAACATCTATGGCTTTGCCTCCACCAAAGATCAGCCCGAAGCATGGTTCGGCACAGGCAAGCGACCCGCCGGTGTCCACGGAGCTGTCCCATACGACCGTGCCGGCTACACGATTCGCGAGGTTCCGGAAACCGTCCCCGAGGGTTTTAAACGTGCAGGGGAATGGACCGTCGGGGCCAATCAGATTTCCGACGGGGCCGAGCTTCAATATATTGTGGACAACCACGCGCTGTCGACGCATCTCCAGATTGTAAAACGCGATGCCCAAACAGGCGCTTCTGTTCCCCTAGCCGGATTCACCTTCCAACTCCTCGACAGCAATCACGAACCTGTCTCACAAACTTGCTGGTATCCAGCACATAACGTAATGGACACCTTTACGACTGACGCGACCGGCACCGTCACACTGCCCGAATCGCTCATGCCGGGCACCTATTATGTACGCGAAACCTCGGCCAAAGAGCCCTATCTTGTCGGCGAAGAGATCGAGGTAAACATACCCGCCGACATGAACCTAACGCCCGTTGCAATCGCCTCGTATTATGACCACGCCGCGACCGGAAACATCAGGATCGTTAAAACCGATGCCATAGACGGCAGCAGCCTCGCGGGCGCCGTCTTTGAGATCCGTGCCTCGGGTGATATCGTGCGCCCCGACGGTAGCATTGCCGCGCTCGACGGTGAGACTGTCGCGACCGTCACGACGGATGAAACTGGAGAAGCACGCGCGGACGACCTCCCGCTGGGATCTGGCACCGCACGCTACGAGGTTGTCGAGACTCAAGCGCCGGCAGGCTTCTTGCTCGATCAGACAACCCATATTGTCGACCTTACTTATGCCGACCAGAAAACACCCGTTGTAGAAGCACGGCTTAACGTATCCGACGATTACACCAAGGTTGATATCTCCAAGGTCGATGCAAGCGGAGAGCAGGAAGTGAAAGGCGCACAACTCACCTTATATGGTCCCGATAAAACCGAAATAGACTCCTGGACCTCATCCGACAAGCCGCACCGCGTCGAACATCTTGCACCCGGCACCTACTCGTTGCGCGAAATGATGTCTCCGCGGACCTATGACCTTGCCGAGGAAATAACGTTTGAAATAAAGGATACGGGAGAAGTCCAATCCGTCGCGATGAAGGATGCGCCCATCGAGATCAAGGGACAGGTCGACAAGCGTCAGGAACTTGTCCAACCTATCGAAAAGGGCCTGTTGGCTAACGGCGATGGTAAAAACCGCGCCACGACGCAAACCAATAGTGATGGGCTTTTCTCCTATACCATCGATGCTCGAAACGATTCCGCTACTTGGGTTGATGAGTTTACGATTACCGATGATCTTGAGTGCGCCAAAGACGGCACAGCGAGATTCATCTCAATCGAAACCCCCGTCGCCATCGGCGACCTCAACGGTCTGTGCAACGTATGGTATCGCACGACGCCGTTGGACTCGACAGACGTCGATGAGCCGGCAAACGCGACACTTGACGATGGGCACGAAAATCCTTGGCTTGAGTCCGACGAAGTAAGGGAAAGTCTGGGTGAGGACTGTCGCCTCGTCGATTACGACGGTTGGCACCTCTGGAAGGCGGATATCTCGACCACGGAATCCACCACACTCGAGGCGAAAGAACTCGACCTTGCATCCAATACCGTCGTAACGGGCATTCGAATTGAATACGGTGCGGTAGCCGCCGACTTTACGACTCGAAGCGATGCGGATTCTTGGACCCGCGATGATCTCAAAGATGAGCACGACGACCTTGACGATGCCAAAGCAATCCTTGGCACAGACGCTCGGGGCGCAGTCGTACACATGCAGGCAACGTCGGCTTATACGCCCCAAACCGCACTCACCAACAGCGCGCGCGTCGATCTTTGCCGCAACGGTGGCGGCGATAAACTTGAGTCACATGACGAGGACAGCGTCATTCAACGCTGTACCCTACCGCAGGACCTACCGGCAACAGGATCAGTTCCCATCGCCGCTTGCATCACCGCGCTCCTGACCTCGGGTGCCGCAGCCCTATGGTTCGCTCGCCTTAGGTCGATCCCAAAGAAGCGCTAGCGCGATGAAAAAGCGGGCGAGCCAGTCCCCTGGCTCGCCCGCTTTCAATCATGTAAATCGCCGTATCTACTCTGCAGACGAAGATCCACCATCAACGATTGCCTGCTCGGACTCAGGAATCCCATCGGCACCCGTGCTCTGTTCTTGCTCCACCTCTTCGCTGATTGCGGAGGCGGGGGTCGAGCCCTTCGCACCCACGATGTAGGCGGCCCCAAATCCTAACGCAATGGCAATCAAGGTCAAAATCACGTAGACAGGCCAATGGCGCTTAATATACGAAAACACGTTGACTCCTTAGAGCTCCGTCTACGAACGGCGGATAACCTCGGTCACAACCTCGGATACCGTGGCAATGTTCGTCGGGTTGACATTGTGGGGCAGGTCGTCCTCGGTACGAGCGCAAGCCAGGCGCGTGCCGTCCACGCCGGCGATGGTGAGGGCTCGGCGGCTCGCCTCGAGCGCGGCATAGGCATCGGTCTTGGCATAGGGCATCTCGAGCGCGCCACAATCGACATGGAACGACTTGCAGACCTTGCTGACCAGGTTCATGATGCGGCGATCGCCCTTGAGCAGTTGTTGTTCGCCCTCGACCGTCACAACCGAAAGCCTACCGGCGCCGACGGATTCAAGATTGATGAAGAATACGCCGCGGAGCTTATCGCGATGCGAAGCCAAGAAGGCCTTCATGCCGGCGCCATCACAATCCGAGGCGCCCGTTGCCACAAACCAGATATCGTGACCGAGCAGCTCATCATCGCCCATAGAGGCGACAGCCGAGAGCATATCTTCGGAAGAAGCGCCATCGGAAGACGTAGCGCCACCCTTCCAGCCATCGTTATCGTCCTCGAAGTTATCCCACGAACCGATACCGCGACCGGACTTCTTGGCATCGTAATCGTCTTCGACGCCCAGCCAGTCACTCATGCTGTCCTGCTCGTTTTTCTTTTTACGGCCGAACAGACCACCCAGGCCGCGCTTACGAGACTTGGGTGCCGCCGGGGCGGGAGCCGAAATGGTCTCGATCGGCTGTGCGCCCGACGCAACGGGCATAGGAGGCGCAACGGGTGCCGATGTGGGTTCGGGGCCCTGGGCAGTAGCAAAGGGATCGTTGACCTGTGCGGAGGGGTCGGGAAGGTCGAACAGCGACGTGCGAGACGCAACGTTTGCCTGCTTCATAGACGGCAGCGACGGATCGGGGACCGAAGCCAGCGGAGACGAGGAAGGTGCAGGCGACGGTGCCGACGCCGGATCGGGAACATTCATCTGCGGGCGCGGCGATGCCTGGGAGGAAATCTGGGCCATAAGGGAATCGACCGTTTCGTCCTGGGTGGGAGCGACATTGGCAACCGTGGCACCGGAACCACTCGGGGTCGGCATGGTGAAAATCTGCGTGGAATAAGGCCTCGACTCATCCGTCTCGGGAGTCTCGGAAACCGCAGGCACTTCCTCCTGCTCGACCTCGGTCGAATCATCTTGCTCGGCTGCCGCGTATTGCTCTTCGTCAGAGTTGGCCTCGACGGGCTCGTCCTCGGCGGCATCTTGGATTTCGGCAGCATCAACAGGCTCGTCATCGTCTGCCGCGTCGCCCTGCTCATCGGAAACAGGAAGGGGCTCGGCAATCGCGGTGCCCTGTTTTTCAAACGTTATCGTGGAATCGAACTGCGCGGCATCAAACGACATGGTGCTATCGACGTGCTGCTGAGCCTCGAAAGACGTCGTCGCTTCAACAACATCCGCGGACGCCGGTTGCTGGGACTCAAAGGACGTTGTAGCTTCGGCGGCTTCGACGGGCGCGGACTGCATAGCCTCGTTCTGCTCGAACTCTTGCGCCGCGAGCTCACGTGCCGCCTCGGCTGCCTGCTGCTGAGCGATAGCCTCCTGCTCGGCAGCCTCGCGTGCGGCAGCGCGCTTCTCCTTGAAATCGTCGACAAATTTCTTGCCCTTTGCAAGCGCACCCTTAAAGAAGTTGGAAGCGCTGGTGCCAATCGAAGAGAACGCGGATGCAATATCGGCATGGGGCGTTGCCGCGGGAATCTCGGCCGAGAAATCAGTATCGCTCTCGTAAGACACGCGCCTCGGCTGTTCAACGTAATCGTCGTCAGACTCGTCCGCAACGTCTTGCGCCGGCGCGGCGGGAGCCAAAATGTCCAGTCCTGCCGCGGGATCGAACGCGGACACTGCCTCGGGCTCGGCAACGGCAGCGGTAACCGCGGCAGACCCATCATCCGCAGTGACAACGGGCGCAGGCTCGGGCTCAAACGTCGGCTCCTCGCCCTCCTCGTAATCGAGCGTGCAGGACTCGGGAAGCATTCCGAGCGCACGGATGGCATCCGAACCAAAGCGGATGTTGCCGGCGGCGTTGCGATAGAGCTTGGGCTCGGGCTCGGCAGGCTCCTCCGCCGGCTCGGCAGCGGGAACCCCGTCATTGAACTCTTCGGCCTGGACAGCCTGATTCTGATCCTCGGGCACGATGACGCCAATCAGCGTCTCGTCGGCAGACGCACCCTCAAAGCCCTCGATCTGCTCGTCGAAAGCCTCATCCTGTTCGGGCTCGGCCTGAGCGTCGGGAGCAATCGGCTGACCGAACTCGTCCTCGGCGTAGGTAGGCTCTTCATACTCGATGGTGTTGCCGTAGTCGTTTTGCTGCTGGGCCGCGGCATACTCCGCCGCTGCGCGCGCCATTTCCTCGGCACGACGCTTCTGCTCGCCAAAATAGGTGTCGAACGGAATGTCGTCGGGGAACTCGTTTTCGCCCTGATAGGGGGCAACGTTGTCCATGACACCGAGCATGGCGGCAACAGAGGACTTGTTGCACACCGCGCCAGACGTGTAGGGAAGCACAAAACGGTTGGAGATGATATTGGCGGCGTTGGCCAGTGCCACAAGGGAGGCCAGAATCGCGACAACCCACAGCAGCACCTTGAGCACGCCGGGAAGCGGCAGGATACGCAGGATGGCGACAGCCGCGGGCGCGATCGTGGCGACAGGCAGGAGCTTGGCGATGAGCGCGCGATACGGAGCGTAGGGCTCGCGAGCAAGGAGCTCGGCGCGGGGGGAATCATAGTGGGCCACCACGACGACCGGGCGGTTACGCGGAGACGCGAGCGGGCCCGAGGCCTTGTGGTAGGCGATGACATTTTGGCTCACGCCCGTCTTGCCCAGGCGCGAAACCACGGGGTGCCCTGTGCGTTCGAGCACGTAAAGAACGGCGCCGACAATGGTCAGCAAGGTGCCGACCAAGCCGATACCGCCACCGATACCCATCAGCAGGGCACCGGCAAACGCAAGAATACCGGTAACGGCAAATGCCAACCTACTGGGCGCCGGGGCATTGAACTCCTGAACCTCGGGATCAAAGCCGTGGTTGCGGAAGATCTGAGCGATATCCTCGGCCGCCAAGCGCTCTTCTTCGCTGCATGCCGGCGTAATGCCGGTGTTCTGCAGCAGGTGGTTAATATAGTTCTGGGTGTTCGCCATGTGCGCTCCACATCCATAATCCGACAAATAGGCCCAATGCATGCACATTAGAACCGTATATAGTCGAAAGTATACCCCGAGCGAGCGCAAACGACCGAATTCGGGCCATCTTAACGCCCCGAGCGGACAAGGATATAGCCTAATCTCCATATCGGACTAAAATCATGGCAGCAAACCACCTTCTCATGCGAGGACTCTATGACGGCAAGCGACACGACCGCGACAATTAAAAAGGGGAATTCGGAGCCCAGTTTCGATAAAACGGCTCAGCGCATCCTCAATCTTTTCTTTGTGCTCAACAGCTCCCCCGAACCGCTGACGACCGAGCAGATCGTCTTGGATTCCGACCTGGGATATGGCTCGGGCAACATCGACTCGGATAAGCGCAAGTTTCGGCGCGATCGTGACAAACTGCTCGAGCGTGGCATCTTAATCAAGGAGGTTCGCCCCGCCGGTGCGCAGGAGACCGAGGAAAGCTCGTGGACAATCGACCGCGAGCACACCTTTGCAGCAGGCGGCCTCATCACCGCAGACGACGCCGATATCCTGCTCAACGCCATCGACCAGACACTAGCGGCCGGCTCATCCACTTTTGCCGCACCGCTTGCCGATATTCGCTCCAAGATTGCCTATCTCACCGGTAGGACGACGGTGGACGAAGCACCAATCCGCCGCTCTCCCACCGTCGATGCGGTATGGAGCGCCTTTGCCGAGCGATGCGCGCTGCGATTTTTATATCAGAACGGACGCGGCGAGCAGAAAGAACGTACCGTCTGCGTCTACGGCATGTTCGAACGCGAGGGCGTGGCGTACTTCTGCGGCCTCGGCAATGTCACCGACGGCATCAGGACATTCCGCTGCGACCGTATCGTTCGCGCTTGGCGTCCTTCGAAGGCCTACGCCATCCCTGCGGACTTCAATCTCAACGACTATCTGTTCTTTGAATTCGATTTTGCCGACCGACCGCCCGTTGCAGCCACGTTCTCGTTCGCCCCTCAGACGCAGATCGATATGATCAACGGCCTCACGCGCGGGCGAGGTGAGCTCGCACACACCGATGCGGGATGGACCTGGACCGTTGACGTGCGTGACCTTGAAGCCGCCGCCTCATTTTGCATGGCCCACGCCGTGGACGGCATGAGGCCCGTGGCCCCCAAATCGCTCAAGCAGGCGTGGAACCGCCTCATTGAAAGGACGGTGCACGAGCATGCCCGTGCGTAAACTCACCAGCGAGCAGAGACTCTCGCGCGCCATCGACATCATGGAGGCCCTCTACGCCGCCGGCGAGAGCGGCATGACACGAGCCGAGATTTGCAGCCGCTTTGACATCACAGGGGTGTCGCTCGACGAGATTCTCGAGATCGTCTCGACGCTCGCGGACCGAGAATCGGGCGCGCGCATCATCTGCGAATGCCGCGGCGAGCGTGTGGTCCTCACCGGCGGCGCCGGGCGTGTTCTACCGTTGCGCCTGAGTGCCGCCGAGGGCGCTGTGCTCAACCACGAACTTGAATCGTTGGGGATCGAGCCACAGACGGCAGCCCGGATTCGGCATGCTCTTCTACCCGAAGAGCTCGGCTATAACCAGCGCGTCTTTGACACCGTCAACCACGGGTCGCACTGGCAGCAGCTGAGCTGCGCCATTCAGGACGGCGTTCGCTGCCGCATCTCGTATCGCTCGATGGACGATGCACGGCCACGCGAGCGTCTGGTCGACCCCTTGCGCATTACGGCAAACGGCGACCAAACATACTTGATTGCCTGGGACATCGCAGCCGATGAGCAGCGCACCTATCGCATGGATAAAATCGAGGGACTCACCTTGACGGAAGACTCCGTCGTGTCTCACGCACCGGACGTCGCATCCCTCCACGATTCCCTTGCCCGGACGCAGCGTAGCGCAAAGCTCTTGATGCCATTCGATATGGCGGAACATCTGGACTGGGCCGGCATCACCCTAATCGAGCGCAGCGGGGCAGACATGGCAATGGTAACCGTGCATTACGGCTCCGAGCGTTGGCTACTGAGCCAGGTAATCGCAGCGGGCGGAGCCATCCGCATCTTGGATGACCCCGCCCTGTCAAAGCGTCTGTGCGATATGGCAAAAACCCTCGTTTGTCCGCTTTAGCGCCGCCGCTCGTGGCGTGCACGCCACAGTTGCAGATAGTGCCCGATCTGCGCCGATTCGATGCGCTGGTAGGAACTCGTGGGCAGCGACGTTAAGAACTTCTTTCCGTAGCCCTTCGTCACCAGGCGCGGGTCGGCCAGAATCAGCACGCCGCAATCGGTCGACGAGCGGATAAGGCGGCCAGCCGCCTGCTTGACCTCGAGCACCGCCTCGGGCAGCGAATAGCGCGCCCAAGCGCGGTCTTCGCGCAGGTTGCGCTCGCACGAGAGCGGGTCCGTGGGGCTCGAGAACGGCAGCTTGGGAATGATGACGCAGCGCAGTGTCTCGCCGCTGGCGTCGAATCCCTCCCAGAAGGCCTTAAGAGCAAAAAGCGACGAGGTCGGCTCGTTGATAAACCGGTCGCGCAGGCGACGAGGAGATGAGTTGCGCTGCTGGCAGTTGAGCTCCAGACCCGCACGGGCCATCTTGGGCTCAACGCGGGCGTACAGGTCTTCCATGTCGCGCCGATTGGTAAACAGTGTGAGCACCGATCCGCCCATGGCAAGATGGGCGTCGACCAGCACGCGCTCGAGCGCCGTAAGATAGCTTTCACGATCGCGCGGATCGGGTATATCGCCCGCAACGACTACAGCCATGTTCGAATCAAAGTCGTAGCTCGAGTCCAAGTGCAGCGATGAGGATGTCGAAGCACCGATGCGATCGAGGCCGACCGCGTGGTTAAAGTGTTCAAAGCTTTTGGACACCGTCATGGTCGCCGAGGCAAAGATAGCCGTGTGAACCTCGGGCAGCCACTCGGTTGCCAAGGCCTCGCCAATGTCGATGCGCTCTGCGGTCATTGACTCTCCGCCGGCACGCAACCTGCGATTGACCTGCAGCGAATACACGTAGTGTTCATCGGTGCCGTCGATGATGAGTTTGAGGTTCTCGGCCAGCTCGTGCAGGCGGCGCGAGATATCGCCCAGGTCGACAACAACCTCGGGCTTGTCGGCGGCGACGGCCTGCACCAGCGCGTCGACGCTCTTGTCAGCTTGTTCCAATGCATCGATGGCAGCATAGGCCGACTGTAAGAAATCATGCCAGTCGTCAGATTCGCGCAGCTCGGGGCCAATCCATAGATTGGCATTGTCATAACCCCCACGGGCACGGCGGCCGAGCTCGCGAACGCCATCGAACACGTCGGCGATTGCCATGCTCGCGCGCGCAACCGTCGACGTCGCCTTGGCAGTAAGGCCCAGATAGAGCGTAGAGCCCTCGGAGGTTGCCAAATCACGGGAAACCTGGCTTAGCGCACCGGTGCTCGAGCCGCCCAGGCGCTCAAACAGAACGCGTGATTCGTCCGCCGACACCACGCGCGCCCACTGACGGCGCGCCTCGCGCTCGATGGAATGGGCCTCGTCGATTACCCAATGACGAATCGGAGGTAAAATCCTGCCCTCGGCCGCGACATTGCGGAACAGCAGGGAATGGTTGGTGACCACCACGTCGGCATGCGCTGCACGACGGCGAGCGCCGTGGACCAAACATTTATCAGGGAAAAACGGGCAGAGGCGACGAGCACACTCGCGCGAGGCCGTCGTAAAGTCGGGGCGGTTGACACTGCGCCACCGAATGCCGAGCGAGTCGAGGTCGCCATCGGCTGATTGGCAGACGTACGCCATAATGACCGCGACCGCCGTGAGCGTGTCCGCCGGATCGCGCTTGGTGGTAATCTCGACCTGGCCGCGGCTCATGCGCTCAAGCTTGCGCAGGCACGGATAGTGGTCATAGCCCTTGAGAGCGCAAAATGACAGACCACCGTCCAGTTGCTCGGCAAGTTTTGGCAGCTCATGGTACATGAGCTGGTCGGCAAGATTGTTCGATTTGGTCGCAATACCAACCGTGATGTTGTTACGGCGTGCTGCCTCGGCAAAAGGCACCAGATAGGCCATCGATTTGCCGACGCCCGTGCCCGCCTCAATTACACGATGAGTGCCCGTGACCAGCGCATCGCAGACCTCGAGCGCCATCGCGATCTGCTCATCACGCGGCTCGTAGGTGGGATACATGCGATTGACCAGGCCACCTGGCGCATAGTCTGCCTCAATCTCCTCACGACTCGGCATCTTGAGTACCGGCAGTTCGTCGGCGTCCACCCGATCGTCGGCGCGATCGGCCTTGAGAACGTCAGCACGAGCGGCGCTGAGAGAGAAGATAGAACCAGGGTTCTGCCCCGCCAAGAATGAGAAGATTGGACGATAGGACCAAGGCACGTCCGGATGCATGTCGGCTAGGCGCGCCATGAGGCCCTGGGGCAAGTCGGTGAGTGCCACGAGCAACACGCGCCATACGCCACACAGGGCGTCGACGTCGGCATTGGCACGGTGTGATACCGAGTCACAGCCAAACAGATCGGCCATAAAAGACAGCTTGTGCGAGGCCAGGCGCGGAAGCGCGATGCGCGACAGCGCCAGCGAATCGATCCAAATATCGCTCACGTTGACGCCGCCTTTGACCGACTCGATAAACGAGCGGTCGAACGTGGCGTTATGTGCGATCACCGGGCAACCACCGACAAAATCGGCGAGAGCGGCGACGGCCTCAACGGCCGACGGGGCATCTGCCACGTCGGCATTTGTAATGCTCGTGAGCTCGGTAATCTCGGCGGGAATCAGCTGCTTGGGATGCACGAAGGTATCGAAACGGTCGACGATCTCGCGGCCCGAAAGACGGGCCGCCGAGATCTCGATCAGCTCATTGTCCTGCACCGAAAGACCTGTGGTCTCGGTATCGAGGACAATCACATCTTCCTCGATAAGGCCAAAGGACTGCGTTTTGGCGCGTTCGGCTAGCGTGGCATAGGAGTCGATGACAAACTGCGGCGTTCCTGACGAAACCGCGTCCTCGATTAGCATGCAATGCCCGCTCGACGAAGGCCCATACGGATTAGGCTGTCACAGACCTGCGGGAACGTCATGTCGTCGGTGTGGCGGATCTCATCCGGATACAGCGACGTATCGGTCATGCCGGGAATGGTATTGGTCTCGAGGATGACGGGGCCGTCCTCGCTCACGATAAAGTCGCTGCGCGAGATACCCAGGCAACCGAGCGCCTTGTGAGCGGCACAGGCAAGCTCCTGAGCTCGAGCGTAATTCTCGGGCGAAATCTGCGCCGGAATGCGATGGATGTCTGTAGGGTCGACATACTTCACGTCCAGATCGTAGAACTCGCAGTCCTTGGGCTTACGAATCTCGACAATCGGCAGAGCGCGCACGTCGTCCTCGCCGTATACGCCGACGGTGATCTCGGTACCCTCGATACACTTCTCGACCAGCACTTTGTCGCCGTACTCAAACGCCTTGGCGATTGCCGCGGGCAGCTCGGAGGGCTCATGGACCAGGGAAATGCCATAGCTGGAACCGTTGACGGCCGGCTTCACAAAGCAGCGCTCGCCACAAACCTCGACGATATGATCGATATCGACTTCATCGCCCACCTCGAGCGCAAGGCCGGGGGCAATGGGAATGCCCGCCTTGGCGTACAGGAGCTTAGAGACCTCCTTGTCGGCACCGCAGGCGCTGGCAAGCACACCCGAAGCCGTGTAGGGGATACCCAGGGTCTCCATGGCGCCTTGCATGGCGCCATCCTCGCCGCCGGCACCGTGCATGGCGATAAACGCCACGTCAAAGCCGCCGGTCGCCATGGTTACCATAAAATCATCGGCAGCCGTGTCGAGCAGCTCCACCGAAGTGCAGCCGGCCTCCTTCAAGGCAACCACGACGTTCTTTCCCGAATTGAGCGAGATCTCGCGCTCAGCGGAATGACCGCCCGCCAAGACCGCTACGTGCATGTTCTCTAGGCTTTTACCCGGCATGGGCAGACTCCTCCTCTATAATTTCTGCAGCTGATACCATATTGTAGCGATACCCTCTACGTTTCCCCAAAATCGAAAGGCTTCCATGAATCCCAGGACTAAATCTCAGGACATTCGCGACTTGAGCCAAAACGATATTCGCGAGCTCGTGGCCGAGCTTGGCCAGCCCGCCTTCCGCGCGAAGCAGCTCATCGAATGGGTCTTTGAGAAGAACGTTTGTTCGTTTGACGATATGACCAACCTTCCCAAGGCTTTCCGCGAGCAGCTTAAAGAGGCTTTTGCCTTTGATACGCCCACTGAACTCACCAAGCAAGTTTCCAAAGATGGCTCGCGCAAGTATCTGCTCGAGTACCACGACGGCGTTTCCGTCGAGACTGTCGGCATGCCCCGTCGTAACAAGCTTTCCGTCTGCGTTTCCACCCAAGCTGGCTGCGGCATGGGCTGTGCCTTTTGCGCTACCGGTCTCAACGGCCTCAAGCGCTCTCTGACCGCTCAAGAGATCGTCGACCAGGTACTTCATGTATCCAACGACTTTGGCGAGCGCGCCACGAGCGTCGTCTTCATGGGCCAGGGCGAACCATTTGCCAACTACGACGAGGTTCTCAAGGCGCTGCGAATCCTCAACGACCCCGATGGCATCGGTATCGGTGCTCGTCACCTCACCGTCTCCACCAGTGGCGTTATTCCCGGTATTCGCAAATTTGCCGACATCCCCGAGCAGTTCACGCTTGCTGTTTCACTGCATTCCGCCATCCAGTCGACGCGCAATAAGCTCATGCCCGGTGTTAAGAAGTACACGTTGCTTCGCCTTCACGAGGCGCTTCAGCTCTACACCGAGAAGACTGGCCGCCGCCCGACCTATGAGTATGCCATGATCGAAGGCGTCAACGATACGAATCCCGAGATGCAGGCGCTCTGCGACTTCTGCGAGGGAACGTTGTGCCACGTTAACCTCATTCAGCTTAACGACATCGAGGGCAGCCCGCTCAAGCCGTCGCCGATTCATAAGGTTGAGGATCTTCAGCGTCGTCTTGAGTCCCGTGGCATTGAGACCACGATTCGTAACTCCCGTGGTAACGATATTGACGCCGCCTGCGGACAGCTGAAGCAGCGCTTTAAAGTTCAGAAAAACGCATAGGGGAGTCGCACCCCAAAACGTTTCATGTGAAACATCGAACGACCCCGGTTGTAGAATATGCAACCGGGGTCGTTTCATTTATTGACCTTAATTTTGAATCAGCTGCTACCTGTCCCATGTTTTACGGCCAAAATAAGGGGTCCTTGTCTCATGAATCAGACAAGGACCCCTCAAAATATGCTGAGTAATTATTAGGTACCTAATAGCCTACATTTTCCCATTGGTTGCTGACCCAACCCTGATTAATCTTGGGATTCTTCGTTACCTGAGCAGTACGCATTGCAACATCTTCCGTCATAACATCCATTTTCTTTTTGGAAGTATCGACGATATCTTGCGCGCCTCGAAGCAAGCGACCTCGGAATTCATCGTCTGTCGCGATCTTATATCCAGCAAAGGCACCAGCTGCGACAGTCGTCGCCAATGCAATCGCAGCTATAATCTTATTCCTCATCTTGGCCTCCTTGATCAAACTGAATCATTTCGCCAAGAATACGAGAGAGCTCTTCCTCGTCTTTAAACTCAATCTCAATCTTATTCTTTCCACGCGAGCTCTTCACACGCACGTTGGTATTAAATACCTGACGAAGTACACGGGCAGCCTTTTTAAAAGACTGAGGCGTTGCAGGTCTCGGCGTCTTAGGTGTCTCTCCGGCAGAAAACAACGGAGCAAGATTTTCTGTCGCTCTTACGGAAAGGCCCTCTGCAACAACTTTCTCTGCAAGTCGAATACGCGCGTCTTCATAGGGAACCGCAAGAATCGCACGTGCATGACCAGCAGTAAGTTTGCCCTCAAAAATCATCTGCTGAACTACTTCGGGGAGATCGAGAAGACGCAGTGAGTTTGTAATTGCAGAGCGTGACTTGCTTACTGCCTTCGACAATGCCTCCTGGGTCATACCGCTGGCATCGATAAGCTGACGATAGCCCTTGGCCTCTTCGACGGGATTCAGATCAGAACGCTGAAGGTTTTCGATAAGAGCAAGAGCAAGCATCTCTTCATCATCAACATCTTTAATGATGACAGGCAGCTCTTCAAGACCAGCAAGCTTTGACGCCTGGTAACGACGCTCACCAGCGATGATCTCATAGCCGTTTCCATGCTTGCGAACCAAAAGCGGCTGCAAAACGCCATGTTCTTGGATTGACTCGCTCAACTCGCGAAGTTCGGTTTCGTTAAAGTGAATTCGCGGCTGGTTAGGGTTGGGAACAATATCCTCAATAGGTAGTTTCGTTTCAGATGCAGCCTTTGACGCGGATGCAGCCGAACCACCGGTCTCATACTCGGCCTCTGAGACCAAAGCATTGAGTCCACGTCCCAATCCACCACGTTTCTTTACACTAGGCACGCTTGATCACCTCTTTTGCAAGGTTCATATACGCTTTTGCACCCTTATTTTGAGGTGCATAGGTAATTACCGGTTCTCCAAAAGACGGTGCTTCGGAGATTTTAACCGTACGGGGGATCAGCGTCTTAAACGCCTTGTCACCAAAGTACGATTGAACCTCCTCAACAACCTGATTCGATAGAGAAGTACGCGAGTCATACATGGTCATAAGCACACCATAGGTGTCTAAGCCCTTGTTCAGACGTGATTTAACCATCTTCATTGACTCAAGCAGCTTCGTAACGCCCTCGAGTGCATAATACTCGCACTGGATCGGAATCAAAACGCTGTCTGCCGCGGTCAAGGCGTTGATAGTAAGCAGGCCGAGCGAAGGGGGACAGTCAATGAAAATAAAATCGAACTCGTCCTGAATCGGCTCAAGCAAATCTTTGAGGCGGGTTTCACGAGCGATTGCGCTTACGAGCTCAATTTCCGCGCCTGCAAGCTGAATTGTAGCCGGAATTACGAATACCTTTTTGCAATTTGTATCAAGAACAAGCGATTCTGCCGGCACATCATTCAACAATGCATCATAGATGCAGTGATCAAGGTCTTCTTTTTCAATTCCGAATCCACTGGTGCTGTTTCCCTGCGGATCAAAATCGACAATCAGTGTCTTACGACCCTGCTCGCCCAGTGCCGCCGCAAGGTTTACAGCCGTCGTTGACTTACCAACGCCGCCTTTTTGATTGATAATTGCAATGATACGCGTGTCTTTTGCGCTCTTAGAACGCTTAACGTCGCGAAATCCCACGGTCCCTCCTGGTGTGTATTGAAGCTGTCAAACGGAGGATGTTTCACGTGAAACATTCCGAATCGATATCAACCGCCATGTTTCACGTGAAACACTGCAAGTTGTTAGTATCCATTATGTTTCACGTGAAACATCTAGGCAAGCGGATTCTTCTTTGCCACGCCATTTGCACGAGGCAATGAAACGGATGCTGGATGACTCTTCTTAAGAACAATGAACTCCCTGTGACCCAAGCCTTCAGGCAAATCAATTGTGTCATTCAGAAGCAAAGTGAAGCCGCAAATCTTAGCTGCTGACATGCCGGAAGCAAGCTCCTCATCCGAAGGATTGCCCTTGGTTATAACAAATAGCCCTCCATCCTTCAGATACGGAGCCGCATACTCAACAAGAATCGGTAGAGGGGCCAGTGCGCGGGCGGTTACAACAGAGAACTGCTTCTTATGGCTCCGAGCATATTCTTCAAGACGATCATGAACCGCATGGGCATGTTTCAATCCAAGAGCATGGACAAAGGAATTTACCGCATCAACCTTCTTGCCAACAGAGTCAATATAAGTAGCTTTACGATGCGTGGTTATGGTTAATGGAATACCAGGGAAGCCCGCACCTGTTCCCATATCGAGCAAAGCTCCCTCAGGAGCCTTGTTGATATAGGGGAGCAAAACAAGTGAGTCGAGGATATGAAGTACTGCAGCATCTTCTACGTTAAGAATACGGGTGAGATTGGTTGTCTTATTTGTTTCTAGAACCAAATCCAAATGCTGAATACATTTCCTCAGCTCAACATCAGTTACGCTCAAGGAATACTCTTTACAATAGAAAGCTAGACGACTCAACATCTCGTCAGCTTGCTGATCAGTAAGTACTAACAACGAAAGCTCCTTTCTGACAAAAATCAGCGTATCGAGAACTTTTGACAAAAAAAGGGGACGTGGAAACCACGTCCCCTTAGCATAAACTCGAGTAGATTATCGAGCAACAATCACCACATGGCGATCAGGGTCAGAACCCTCAGAATGAGTATCGACGGCATCATTGCCACGAAGTGCAATGTGAACCAGTCGACGCTCGTAGGCATTCATGGGCGGAAGCGAAACACTCTTATGAGTGCGAATGGCACGCTCGGCAGCAGACTGAGCCATGGAGGCAACCTTGTCCTGACGGCGGCTCTTGTATCCCTCGACGTCCACTACAACCGGATACCTAAATCCAAGTTTGTGGCTCACCAGCAAAGAGAACATAACCTGAAGGGCATCAAGGGTGCGACCATGACGGCCAATGAGAACAGCAAGGTCGGGAGCCGTTACATCCAAAATCAGCTCACCTTCGTCGCCCTCATACTCATCGATAGGAGAGTTGGCGGCATCGAAGTGCGAAAGGATGGAACGCAGGATGGAAATAGCAACATCGGCAATGGTGTCGAGCTCCTCATCGGTCAGCTCTTCACCAGCCTTGTAGCGCTGTGCAATCTCGGGATAATCGCCCGCGACCTGCGGGGCAACCTCCTCAAGCATATCCTCGATGATCTCTTCAGACATAACGTACTCCAAAAGTTAGGTACCTAAATAAGATTGATATCCCACTACTTCTTCTTGTGCGGGCGCGGCTTCTTCTCTCGACGAGTGACCTCAACCTGCAGCGGAGCGTTCTTAAGACGCTCCTCCTCATCGGCCTTCGCCTTGTCGATGACCTTCTGCGTCACAAAAATCTGCTGGATAACCTGCCAAGCAGACGAGACGTCGTAGTACAGCAGAACACCAACGGGAAGGCTCCAGCCCATCCAAAGCATCATGACCGTCATGACAACGGCCATCATACGCATGCTCTGAGCCTGCTGGCCGGTCTGGTTGCGCGACATATAGAGCTGCGGAATCAGGGTCAGGACGGCGAACAGGATCAGGCAAACCAGCGCAGGCAGTGCAACCATAAAGCCATCGGCAAAGGAAGCACTCGGCGTGGTGGTCAGGTCGGGCAGGATGTTGAAGAACGAGAACGTGCCGTCGTTAAAGTACTGCGGCAGGTTGCGCAGCAATGTAAACAGGGCGAACAGGATAGGCATCTGAATCAGCAGCGGCAGACAGCCAGCCATGGGGTTGAACTTGTTCTCGCTGTAGAACTTCTGCATCTCCTCGGCCTGACGCTGGGGATCGTCGGCATAGCGCTCCTGGATCTCGAGCATCTTGGGCTGCAGCACCTGCATGCGAGCCGTCGACTTGGTCGACTTGAGCATGAGCGGCGTCAGCAGCAGACGGATGATGACCACCAGGATGATGATGGACAGGCCCCAGTCGACCGCAAAGGTCTGGATGAGCTTGAGCAGCTCGAAAAGGATGTTAACGATCCAATCCCACATGTAAGTTTTCCTCCGATAGCGAGTGCCCGCTAGGGCACAGGGTCATAACCGCCGACGTGCAGGGGATTGCAACGAGCGATGCGCCTCACGGCAAGCCAGCAGCCTCTCAAAACACCGTGCTTCTCAATCGCCTGGATGGCGTATTGCGAGCACGTTGGGTAATAAATGCAGGCGTCAGGCAATAAGGGCGAAATAACCTGTTGATATATGCGAATAGGAGCGATGGCAACACGTCGCAAAACGTGATTGCTCATCGCTCCTCCCCGGCAACGCCGGCGCGCTTCATAAGCGAACGCAACGCCTTGTCCATCTCCTGCGGCGAGGAAACCCTCGTCTTGGGAGTTGCAAACAAGATGATGTCATAACCCGCAACGGGAAATCCGCAGCTGCGGGCGGCCTCGCGCATCACACGCTTAGATCGGTTGCGCACGACGGCACAACCGAGTCGCTTAGCACCAACGAAGGCGACCCTTCCGGAGTCGCCTTCGCCAACCGATTCACATATGGTCATTCGAATCAGAGGATGATTGAAACGACGCCCCTGACTGAACACATGCTCGAAATCTTGCCGAGACTTAATAGTCTTCATGCGAGATGTGTGTATCGCTGCTAGACAGTGAGACGCTTGCGGCCCTTGGCGCGACGACGGGCGAGCACGGCACGACCACCCTTAGTGGCCATACGGGCACGGAAGCCATGGGTCTTGGCACGCTTACGCTTATTAGGCTGATACGTACGCTTCATCTTAAGTTCCTCCTGCTGCATTTCGAGTGTCCGCGGGGACGCGGACGCAGATATAGACACGTGAGCTTGAAGATTGTAGGGAAATCAATGTTCAAATGTCAAGAAATCAAAGGTAAAAGGTTGCGCAGTTCACACGGTTCCCCCATAAGCACAACCGAAATTTGCGCCTCATGGCAACCTTTCACGATATTTCATCGAGTTTTCAACAGGTCATGTTGGCAATGTTGAGAACTTTTCGCCCATTTTCCAAAGTTTTCAACAAGTTTTGAAAAGTTGTCGAAAGATGAGAAACGTTGCACGGTGAGCTACTATTTGTTCGAAACCTTTTGAAAGATTGCGAGCGGCATGTCTGACGACTTTTACACCATGGTCGATTCCGGAGACCCGGCACCCGACAACGAGCACATCACCGGCGTGCGCGAAGAGCGTGCGGAAGGCGAGCAGACGACCACGCAGGCGCCAAAAGCCATGTACGCCGCGCGCATCGCCGTCTATGACGACATGCTGTCGACACCGCGGGTGATCGTCATTGATCCGCAAGATGTCCGCACGTATTTGGAAGAGACGACCAACACCGTCTACCAGTGCATGAAAGAACAAGGTGGCCATATCTCGCTCATGGTCATCCGCGAGATTGTCGAAAACTTTATCCACGCACACTTTGCCGAGCCCATCATCTCGATTCTGGACGGCGGAGACACCATCCGCTTTGCTGACCAAGGACCCGGCATCGACGACAAGGAACGTGCTTTCGACTTTGGCGTTACCAGCGCAAACAGCAAGATGAAGCGCTATATCCGTGGAACCGGAGCAGGGTTTCCCATGGTGCAGGAGTATTTGGAAAACGCCGGCGGTGCCGTATCCATCGAGGACAACATGGGCAACGGCACCGTGGTTACGGTAAGCCTGAACCCTAAACGCGTGCAGGAAATCGAGCGTGCCGGCGGACGCGGCGCTGCCGTGCGGCCCGAGACGGAGCAGCCCACATATCCCCTGCCGGGAGCTTTTGCGCAGCAGCCCATGGCAACGCAGCAGATGCAGCCCACCGTGGGACAGATGCAGCAGCCCGGAATGCCTCCTACACAAGAACCCCAAGCGGCATCGATGTCGATGCCGCCAAGCATGCCAGAGGCCGTGCCGCTGGCGGATCAGGATGCAGCAGCAATGCAGCAGGCGACGGGCGCACCGGGTGGCCAGCAAATGGGCTATCAGCCGTACCAACAAGGATATCCATATCAGCAGATGCGGCCACTGGGGTACGGCCAGCAGTTCCCGCAGCAGTACCAGCAAGGATATCAGCAGCCGTACCAGCAGATGCCGCAGCAGCAGTACAACCCCTGGGCCCAGCAGATGCCTCCGCAGCCTTACCAACAGTGGCCTCAAAGTTTTCAACAGCAAATGCCACCGATGCAGAGTTCTCAACAACCAGCAGCTCAAATGATGTATCCTAATGCAGCAAATCAGCATGCGCAGCCACAACCGGACGTGTTCGTAAGCGATCGCGGCAACGCCGCGCTGGGCTATCTGGCGCAAAATCAAGCGTGCGGTGCAACCGATCTGGCGAGGGCGTTTGGAAACTCGGCCCCCACTTGGTCACGCACGCTCAATGACTTGGCGCAGGCCGGCTTGGTCATCAAGCATGGCCAGAAATACCATCTGACCGAACTCGGCGCCGCTCGCGTGCGAGCTCAGAGCTAAAGAACGGGAGAGACAGTGGACGAGGAAGCAAGCATCATCCTGGGGGATGCCATCGCCTTTTGCCAGCGCGACGGCCAAGATGCACGCCTCATCAACATGCTGGGGCAATCGCGCGCCATAAGCCTGACCGAAGATACGCTCACGATCGAGGCCCCCTCGCGCTTTGCCATCGCGCAGCTCAAAAAGCATCAGCCGACTATTGAGGCCTATCTGGAAGAAATCGCCTTTGCACCGATCGCGCTCGACATCGTGGCACCGCAAGGCGCCGCGACGGAATCCGCTGCCGCCACGGCGCCCGCCACGGCTCCCGCTGCTTCCCCGGCGGTGCCGGCCTCCGCAGGCGACGCGTCGACGGTCGAGCACCAGCACAGCGATGTTTCCCGTGAAACCATGGCACCGTTGCCGACCGCGGCGGCGACGCCAACGAACGCGCCCGTCACGCACATGCCCATCGCTCACGACGCAGCGGCGGGCGCGGATTCGGGCATTGCAATCAAAAACACGCTCTCGGCCGATGATTTTCGTCGCATGATGAACCAGATGAAGGGCGGGGCGCCGACTAAATCCACGCAAGCCGCGGCCCCCACCTCACCCATGCCAGCACCGACCGTGCCGGCCGAGCAGAATACGGATGGAGCCCCGCTCGCCGCGAACTCAAAATTTACCTTTGAGAACTTTGTCTACGGCCCCGAAAACAGCCATGCCTATCGCTCGGCACTCAAGTTTGCCGCCCTCGCGGACGAGCGCGGCACATGCACATCACTGTTCATCTACGGCAAATCGGGCCTGGGCAAGACGCACCTGCTGCTTGCCATCAAAAACGAGCTCGCCGAGAAGTCGCCCGAGATCAAGGTCAAGTATGCCAACTCCCAGGCATATCTGGACGACCTGATGACCGAGTTCGACCGTCAAAAGAAGAGCAACGCTCCCATCATGCAGGCGTACCACGGCGTGGACGTGCTCATCATCGATGACATCCAAAACATCATCGGCAAGCGCGCGAGCGTGGACTATTTTTTCCAGCTCATGGACGAGTTCATCCGCAACAACAAGAAGGTCGTCATCGCGGCAGACCGCGCCCCCAAGGACCTAAGCATGGACGAGCGTCTGACCAGCCGCTTCAACGCCGGCATGCTCTGCCTGGTTGCAGAGCCCAGCTACGAGATGAAATACAAGATCTTGCAGCGCTATTACGAGAACACCATCGTCGCCGCCCCCGAGGCAGGCGACGACTCGCTGCTGGCGGCCTATGGGGGCGACGGCGGGCACCTGACCGACGAACACTTTAAACACATGGCCGAGGTCTCGGGCACCAACATCCGCGAACTCGAGAGCTTTTGCGAGCGCTGCGCCGGCGAGGCGGGTGACCGCGAGCGCGAGGGCGGGGAGCTCACCTTTGACGATATCGACGCCATCGCCAGCCAGTACTTCGACACATCGGCCAAAAAGATCAACGTCCAGACGGTTCAGTCCGTCATCGAAGAGCAGTACGGCGTGACACACGAGGAGCTCATCGGCCCGCGTCGCAACGCCAATATCGCCAAAGCACGCCATATCGCTATCTACCTGGCCATCGAGATGTGCGAAATGACGACCACGGCGGTGGGCGCCGAATTTGGCAACCGCAACCACTCGACCGTCAGCACGAGCTACAAAAAGGTCCAGAAGATGATCCAGGAAGACCGCACCGTCACCGAAGACCTCAAGTCGCTGCGCGATAAAATTACACTGCGCTCGTAGGGAAATAGAGACACCTGTTGAAAACTTGTCGAAACCACGGGCATAAGGTGTCTAAAACCCAACCCGCGGTGATGAAAAGTTTTGCGCAGGTTTTGAACGTGGAAAACCACCCCTGTTGCACACAGGCTGCTGTCGATTCTCTTTCTGGGTCTGACCTGCGTCTTTGGGAGTAATCAACAGTTTCGTCAGTGCTATTACTATTATTAAGATATTTATATCTATAGAAAGGTATTAAAAGATGAAGTTCACCGTCAGCCAGAGCTCGCTTACACAAGCCATCGGCGTCGTTATGAAGGGTGTCGCTTCGGCATCCACCCTTCCCATCCTGTCGGGCGTGCTCGTCAAGGCCCAAGACGGCATCTTGGAATTCCAGACCTCTAACTACACCATCTCGATCCGTCATCGCATCGCGGCGCATGTCGAAGAAGAGGGCGAGATGGTTATCCCCTGTAAGATGCTCTCCAATATCACCAAGACCCTCCCCGATGCCCCGGTCACCTTTGAGCTGTCCGAGCGCCAGGTGCTGATTGGTTGCGAGAAGAGCTCGTTCCGCCTGAACACGCTCGATGCCAATGACTTCCCCGAGTTTCCGGCCTATGCCATCGAGAGCGCCGTGGAGCTGCCGACCGATATCTTGTCCGAGATGGTCAGCCGCGTGTGGCGCGTCACCTCAACCGACAAGGCCCGCCCCATCCTGGGTGGCGTGCACATGAAGGTCGAGAACAACACCGTGCGCCTGGTGGCGACCGATTCCTTCCGCCTGGCCGTGTGCGATACGCAGGTCGAGACCTCGACCCTCGAAGGCTCCTTTGAGCTCAACGTTCCGGCTGACGCCTTTAACGACGCACTGAACATCATGGACAGCCAGGCGACCATCATGATCGGGGCTACCGACACCCAAGTCGTCTTCGAGGCCGGCAACACCACCTACGTGTCGCGCCGCATCGAGGGCGTGTACCCCAACTACAAACAGCTCATCCCCGATTCGTGCGTGACGAGCGTCAAGATCGACGTCGCCGCCTTTAACGCCGCCCTCAAGCGCGTGGCCGTTATCGCGAGCGCCAACCCCGCCGTCAAGTTCGAGATCGATGTCGAGAACGGGCAGATGGGCCTGTCCTCCATTTCCAATGACCAGGACCTTGCGCAGGAGACGATCGATGTCGAGGCCGAGGGCGAGTCGGGTACCATCGCCTTCAACTACCACTACATCTTCGGCTGCCTCAATGCCCTGTCCAAGGAGAAGGAGATCACGCTGGAGCTCAAGAGCTACTCGCAGGCGGGCATCTTCAAGTCCTACGACAAGATCAACTACCTGTACCTGGTCATGCCGGTCCGCATCTAGCAACCGCCCTATGACCATGTTCGCCCGCGATCTTTCCGTCGCGCACTACCGCAGCTTCGATAGTTATCGCCTTGCCCTGGACGAGGGCGTGACGATACTTGCGGGACCCAACGCGGCGGGAAAGACCAATCTCATAGAGGCGCTGCAGCTGCTGACGAGCGGCGCCTCGTTTAGGCATCCGACCGCAGCCGAGCTCGTCCATGATGGCGTGGGCTCGTGCAAGATCGAGCTGAGGCTCGAGGGCGACGGCCGCGTACTTGATATGGGATTGAGCGCGGAGGACGGTAAACGCTCGTTTAGCCGCAACGGCAAGAGATGCTCTGCCGCCGGTGTGCGCGGGGTTCTGCCGAGCGTGCTGTTTTGCCCCGACCATCTGGACATGGTTAAGCGAGGCGCCAGTGTGCGCCGCGCCGCCCTCGACGACTTTGGCATGCAACTGAGCGCACGCTATGCCGATCTTGCGAGCACCTATGGTCGCTGCGTGACCCAGCGTAACGCCTTACTCAAGGAGACCTGGTGCTGCCGCGAGATGCTCGGCGCGTGGAACGATTCGATTGCCCGCGCGGGCTCGGCTCTGCTCGTGCACCGGTTGGCCCTGCTCGACCGGCTGGCGGGCCATGTGCGTACTGCCTACGGGCAAGTGGCGTCCGGTGAAGCCGCCAACGTGTCCTATGCGTCCACGCTGGGGGATTTGCCCCAGGTCGATGATCGCGAAGAGCTGAAGGGCTGGGCGTACGAGCGCATGCTGGCTGCCCTTGATGAGCACGCCGACGAGGAAATTCGCCGCGGCGTGACGCTGGTGGGACCGCATCGCGATGAGATTGAGTTTACCGTGGCGGGTCGCTCCGCCCGTTCATTTGCCAGCCAAGGTCAGCAGCGAACGTTGGTTCTGGCCTGGAAGGTGGCGGAGGTGGCCGTGGCTCGCGATGTCCTGGGCACCGCCCCACTGTTGCTTTTGGACGACGTGATGAGCGAACTCGACGGCGAACGCCGCGGTGCTTTCCTGCGGCTGATCGGCGATGATATCCAGACGGTCATAACCACGACCAACCTGGGGTACTTTACCGATGATCTGCTTGATCGAGCCAAGGTGGTGAGCATGGGTGAGACGTGCTAATTACGAGCGCGAGAGCGAGACGGTCGCCTTCAGTGGGTTTTTGAACGCAGAGCGCCAGCGCATCCTGGCGGCCGCGACACCTGAGCGCCGTGCGCAGATGGAGGCTGCAGAGGAATCTCGTGCGGTCTATCGCGCGTGGAACGCGGTGTGCTCGGGCACGCGCGAGGGACGGCATGTGACGGGCCTGCGCTACCTGCCCGAGTCCAATGAGCTGCTGGTGTATCTCGACTCGCCCTCGTGGACGCAGGAAATGACGCTGTTGCGCGAGATCATTCGCGCGCGCATGGAGCGCGCCGGTGCGCATGTGGACGGCCTGGTGTTCAAAACCACCGCGCCCGGCCACACGCCACCCGCCGCCAAGGAGCGCCTGCGCCCGGCGACGACCGAGCGCCCGCCGGCTCCGCACGCCGACCTCAGTGAGGCCGAGCGCACCGAGATTGAGTGCCAAGTGGCGCCCATCGAAGACCAAAAACTGCGCGAGGCCCTCGAGAACGCCATGAGAGCCAGCGCCGAGTGGGCCAAGGGCGTGCAAAGCAAAAAAGAGCCTTAAATCGCATCTGGTGGCCTTGTAGAGCCAAATACCCTCGTTCCCGAGGGTATTTTTTTACGATAAACTAGTAAGGCTGTACACATTTTCTTGACTGAAGGAGGACGTGTGGCAAACGAAAACGATTACGATGGCGGCGAGATTAAGATTCTCGAAGGTCTCGAGGCCGTTCGTAAGCGCCCGGGCATGTATATCGGCTCGACGAGCGCCAGCGGTCTGCATCACCTGGTGTGGGAGATCGTTGACAACTCCGTCGACGAGGCCATGGCCGGTTTCTGCACCGAGATCCAGGTGACGGTCCACGCCGACAACTCCATCACGGTCGTCGACAACGGGCGCGGCATCCCCGTCGACGAGCACCCTGTTAAAAAGATTCCGACGCTCGAGGTCGTCATGACGATCTTGCACGCCGGCGGTAAGTTCGATAACTCGGCCTATAAGGTCTCGGGCGGCCTGCACGGCGTTGGCATCTCCGTCGTCAACGCACTGTCCAAGCGCGTGGTCGTTCAGGTTCGTCGCGACGGCAACACCTACGAGATGGAGTTCTCGCGCGGCAAGACCGTCAAGAAGATGGAGGTCGTGGGCACCTCGGATTCGACGGGCACCACCGTCACCTTCTGGCCCGACGACGAGATCTTCGAGACCTGCATTTACGATTTCGATACGCTGCACAACCGTCTGCAGGAGACGGCGTTCCTCAATAAGAACCTCAAAATCGTGCTGACCGACGAGCGCGAGGCGACTCCCCATGTGGAGGAGTTTTGCTACGAGGGCGGCATCATCGACTTCGTCAAGTTCCTCAACGAGGGCAAGGACGTCCCCGAGGCCTTTAAGGAGCCCATCTACATCGAGGGCAAATCGGACCCGGACGCACCTGTGGCCAAGATGGGCGAGGTCGAGGTTTCCCTGCAGTGGAATAGCGGTTACGGCGAGAACGTCATGTCGTTTGCCAACGACATCTACACCCCCGAGGGCGGCATGCACCTTGAGGGCTTCCGCACCGCGCTCACCCGCGTGATCAACGACTACGCGCGCAAGCAGAACCTGCTCAAGGAAAAAGACGCCAACCTGACCGGCGACGATGTGCGCGAGGGCCTTTCGGCCGTTATCTCGGTCAAGCTGCCCGACCCGCAGTTTGAGGGCCAGACCAAGGCCAAGCTCGGTAGCTCCTATATGCGCGCGCTCACGCTCAAGATCGTGACCGACGGCCTCGCCGATTACTTGGAGGAGCATCCCAAGCCCGCCCGCGAGATCGTCAAGAAGGCGCAACAGGCCTGCAAGGCGCGCAACGCCGCCCGCAAGGCGCGCGAAGCGACCCGTCGCAAGAGCCTGCTCGAGACGGCGTCCCTGCCCGGTAAGCTCGCTGACTGCTCGGTGCGCGATGCCGAGCTGACCGAGCTCTTCATCGTAGAGGGCGACTCGGCAGGCGGTTCGGCCAAGGACGGCCGTCGCCGAGACATCCAGGCGATTCTGCCCCTGCGCGGCAAGATTTTGAACGTCGAGCGCGTTGGTGACCATCGCGCGTTCTCGAGTGACACCATCCAGTCGCTGATTACCGCGATCGGCTGCGGCGTCACGACGAGTGCCGGCGACGGCGGCGACTTCGATATCACCAAGGCGCGCTACCACAAGATCATCATCATGACCGATGCAGACGTCGACGGTGCACATATCCGCATCCTGCTGCTGACGTTCTTCTACAAGTACATGCGTCCGCTGATCGATGCCGGCTACGTCTATGTTGCCTGCCCGCCCATCTTTGGCATTAAGGTGCGCAACAAGATTCACTACGTGTATCCCAACGGCCGCCAGCCCGAAGACGAGATCCTGCGCGACACCATCCAGAGCCTGGGCCTGAACCCCGACGATAACGACGAGGACGGCAAGGCCAAGGACGGCAAGATCACCAAAAAGCGCAAGGGCTATACCGTCCAGCGCTACAAGGGCCTGGGCGAGATGGACCCCAAGCAGCTTGCCTCGACGACGATGGACCCCAAGACCCGCATCCTGCAGCGCGTGTCGATCGAGGATGCCGTGGTGGCAGACCGCGCCGTGCGCGAGCTGATGGGTTCCGAGGTCGGCTATCGCCGCGAGTACATTGAAAAACATGCGCATGACGCGCGTTTCCTTGACGCTTAAGAGGAGGTAACGTGGCAGACGATATCAACAATAACGAGGGTACGGGCGAGGCCGGCGATGCCGGTATGCCCGATGATCTGAAGCGCCTGCTTGCCCGTGCTGAGCAGGGCGAGGACGGCGATCCGGACGCCTATAACCCCGATGCCGATGATGATGAGGAAGAGGACGACGACGGTGAGCTCGAGGAGAGCTTTGGCGAAGTCGATCGTGGCGCCTCGGCCGGCGAGGACATCAACGGCGGCCAGCTCCAGATTTCGGAGTTCGGTCGCGAGATGAAGCAGTCGTTCATCGAGTATTCGATGTCGGTTATCACAGCGCGTGCCCTGCCGGACGTGCGCGACGGCTTAAAGCCGGTGCACCGCCGCATCCTGTACGCGATGAACGAGAGCGGCATCTACCCCAACCGCCCACACAAAAAGTCGGCCTGGACGGTCGGCGAAGTTATCGGTAAGTACCACCCGCATGGCGACTCCGCGGTCTATGAGGCCATGGTCCGTCTGGCGCAGTGGTTTTCCATGCGCACACCGCTCATCGACGGTCACGGCAACTTCGGCAACATCGACGGCGACGGCGCGGCGGCCATGCGTTACACCGAGAGCCGTCTGGCAAAGCCCGCCATGGAACTGCTGCGTGACTTGCAGAAGGATACCGTCGACTGGCAACCCAACTACGACGAATCGCTCGCCGAGCCCGTGGCACTGCCTGCGCGCTTCCCCAACCTGCTGGTCAACGGCAGCCAGGGCATCGCCGTCGGCATGGCCACCAACATCGCCCCACATAACCTCACCGAGGCGATCGAGGCCACTTGCTACCTGATCGACAACCCCGACGCCACCGTCGACGAGCTCATGCAGATCATGCCCGGTCCGGACTTCCCCACCGGCGCCATCATCATGGGCAGCGCCGGCATTAAGCAGAGTTACGAGACCGGCCGCGGCTCCATTACCGTGCGTGCCAAGGCGCACGTGGAGTCCACCAAGACCGGTCGCAGCCGCCTGGTCTTTACCGAGATTCCCTACATGGTCAACAAAGGCACCCTGCAGGAGAAGATCGCCCAGCTCGTCAACGACAAGCGCATCGAGGGCATCTCGGATATGCGCGATGAGTCCAACCAGAAGGGTATCCGTCTGGTCATCGAGCTCAAGAAGGGCGTCATTCCGCAGGTCGTGCTCAACAACCTGTATAAGTACACCTCGCTGCAGACGACCTTTGGCGCCAACAACCTGGCACTCGTCAACGGCGTTCCCAAATGCCTGAGCCTGCGCGAGATGCTGCAGCACTACATCGACCACCAGGTCGACGTCGTCACCCGCCGCACCCGCTTCGACCTTAAGAAGGCCCAGGCCCGCGCGCATATCCTTGAGGGCTACTTGATGGCTCTCGACCATATCGACGAGGTCATTAGCATCATCCGCTCCTCGCAGACCGACTCCGAGGCCAGCAGTCGCTTGATCGAGCGCTTTGGCTTTACGCCCGAGCAGACCACGGCCATCCTCGAGATGAAGCTGCGCCGCCTGACCGGCCTGGAGCGCGACAAGATCCAAGAAGAGTTGGACGGCCTGCGCCGCGCCATCGCCTACTACGAGGACCTGCTGGCGCATGAGGAGAAGATCCTGGGCGTCATCAAGGAGGAGATGCGCGAGATCTCCAAGAAGTTCGGCGATAAGCGCCGCACCGAGATCAGCCAGGTCGAGAAGGACCTGGATGTCGAGGACCTCATCGCCGACGAGGATATGGTCGTGACCATCACCCACACCGGCTACGTTAAGCGTATCCCAGTGGCTGCCTACCGTGCCCAGAAGCGCGGTGGCAAGGGCGTGTCGGGCGTCAACCTCAAAGAGGACGACGTTATCGATGAGATGTTCATCGCGTCCACGCACGAGTACGTGCTGTTCTTCTCGAGCAAGGGCAAGGTCTATCGCCTGAAGGTGCACGAGCTGCCGGTAGGTACGCGCCAGGCACGCGGTACCGCGATCGTCAACCTGCTGCCCTTCGAGGAGGGCGAGAAGATCGCGAGCGTCATCAGCTGCCGCGAGTTCCCGGCCGACGAGTACCTGATGTTTGCCACCAAGAGCGGCATGGTCAAAAAGACCGTGATGAGCGCATATGACCGCAGCCGTCGCGACGG
The DNA here is from genome assembly GCA_900550515.1 of uncultured Collinsella sp. Taxonomy (GTDB): domain Bacteria; phylum Actinomycetota; class Coriobacteriia; order Coriobacteriales; family Coriobacteriaceae; genus Collinsella. The sequence goes on from URSP01000006.1 coordinate 40,854, forward strand.
CCTGATCGCTATCAACCTGCGCGACGACGACGCGCTGTTGAACGTGCGCCGCGTGCGCGAGGGCGACAAGATTATCCTGGCCACCACCGCGGGCAAGGCGATCATGTTCTCCGAGGAGCAGGTGCGCGCCACCGGCCGCGATACCAGCGGCGTTCGCGGTATCGGTATGAAGGACGGCGTGAGCGTTCTGGGCATGGAAGTCACTAACGGCAACGGTGATCTATTCGTCATCACCGAGCGCGGCTACGGCAAGCGCACGCCGGTCGCGGACTACCCGGAGCAGAATCGCGGCGGTCAGGGCGTCTACACCATTCAAATGACCGAGCGTAAGGGTAACCTCGCGGCCATGAAGACGGTGGGCCCGCAGCACGAGCTGTTCATCGTGACGGAGGGCGCGACGGTCATTCGCGTCAAGACCGACGAGATCAGCCAGACCGGCCGCGCCACCCAGGGTGTCAAGATGATGACCGTCGACGACAACGACCGCGTATGCGCTGTCGCCCGCATGACGGCAGCCAAGGAAAAGCCCGAAGGCGAAGCCACAGAAAACGGCTCTGCTTCCGAAGAAACCCCTGTCGATCTAGGCGACGGCAACGACATGCCAGAAGATCTCCTCGACGAGTAAGAGGCCCTGGCTGGTAGAAAATATCAGACCCCATATATCGGCGGTCGGCGCACTGCGCGCCGACCGCTTTTTTGAAAACCTTGGGACTCGTGTTCGCCCCGGTCGCACGGCGACATGTGAAGTCGATCGCGAGTTCCGCACGAGCCAGAGAGCACTTAATGTGCTCTCTGTGCGAGTCAGGACTGTCCGAGTAGGCGACTTCACATGCCGCCGTGCGACCGGGGCGAACACCCTTCAAAGATTTTCAAAAAAAGTTGTTGACGCGCGCGTAACGACTCGTCTAATATATCCCTTGCGCGATGGACCTGTAGCTCAGTTGGTTAGAGCGTCCGGCTGATAACCGGGAGGTCACAAGTTCGAATCTTGTCAGGTCCACCATCAAAACTTTGAAGAGCCCTGGGGCATTGCCTCGGGGCTTTTTTCTTGTCTGCGATAAATCTCATTTTGGTTTTGTGTGCTGTGCGAAAGATTGGGTAGTATAGCTATTCAATGCGGCGACCCTGCCGCGTGTTAACCGCTACGTACCGGAGGTGTTCCATGGTTCGTGTCGACATAGAGACCATCGTCATGGCCGCCGGTCCCGTGCCATCGCTTATCGTGCTTCGCGAGCGCTGCAGCAAATCGGACTCGCCCGCGCCACTGCGTTCCCTTTCCATTCAGACTGGTTCGTTTGAGGCCGCGGCCATCAGCCGTGGCATCGATAGCGGCCGCGCCGAGCGCCCGATTACCCATGACCTGTTGCTCGATACTGTTGGCGCCCTGGGCGCCAAGCTCGAGCGCATCGAGATCGTTCGCGCCGAGCCGCCGGTGTTCTACGCGACGATCGTCGTACTGGCCGATGGTGACGAGCGCAAGATCGATGCCCGTCCCAGTGATGCCATTGCCCTCGCCGTGCGCAGCAATGCCCCCATGTTTGTGGAGGACGACATCATGAATCGCCTGGGCACCGTTTCTGCCCATGCCGAGGAAGTTGACGACGAGCAGGAGTTCGAGAAGTTCGATGAGTTCGTCCATACGCTCTCACCCGATGATTTCTAAATGCTCGACAAACACGCGACGGGGCATGCGCTGATGAACGCCGGAGTTTCTGCCGAGGCGGCTGCCATTGCGCGCGAGGCCCAGATGCGCTCGGAGGCTTCTGAGGCAGCTCGCATTGCCTATGTGACACAGGCCCGCACACTTCGCGAGCGGCGCGGCTCGTTTATCAAGATGGTTGTCGTCTCTGCCCTTGTTGCGGCAATCTGCTCACGCCTTCGTGGTACAGTTGGTGCGCTTGGGTTTTCGATCTCTACGGGCCTCGTGA
>URSP01000007.1:0-36532 GCA_900550515.1 uncultured Collinsella sp.
CGCGAAGACCTACCCCGTGGTACGTTTGCTGTCGGCCGATCAGATTAAGAGCGAGCCTAACTGCTTGCTCGCCGGCGATCGCTGCCCTTGTCTGCGTCAGTCGAGTCTTGAGGCCTTGGCAGATTCGGGCGAGGTGTCGGAGCAACTGCTCAACGATGGTGTTGAGTACCGCGCCCGTCTGCGCCCTCTAAAGGTCGAGGGCGAGCCTCACGTCTTGCTGATGGTGCGTCCGATTGATGAGCAAGAGGCCACAGAAGAGGACCTTGTCTACACCGACGTGCTGACGGGCGTGCGCAATCGCCGATATTACGAGGAAAAGCTCCGTAGCGCCCGCATGAATGCCGGCGTTGCGATGATCGACCTTGATGATTTTAGGGTCTTCAACGATACGTGTGGCCGTCATGCCTGCGACCTTGCGCTCGGTGCTGTGGCGACAGCCATGCGCAGCGGAATCCGTTCGACTGACGAGCTTGTGCGCTATGGCTGCGACAAGTTTGTGGTTGTCATGCCCAATATTCCCTCCGATGACTTCACCCGTCGCCTGCATCAGGTATCCGATGCCGTTCATGCCACGATTATTCCGGGCCATGAGTACGCGAGCTTGACGGCATGTGTTGGTGGCGTTCGCATTCATGGCGAGACGGTCGATGAGGGCGTTGGCCGCGCTGTCCAGTTATTGAGCCGCGCTAAGGCAAAAGCCGGTACGGTCGTGACCGATGCCGATTCCATCGAGGCCTTCCAAAGCGAAAAGCCTTTGGTGCTTATCGTCGATGACTCCGAGATGAACCGAGTCATTCTCAACGAGATGCTCAAGGACGAGTATTGCATCCTCGAGGCCGACAACGGTCGTACGGCGCTCGACATGGTCGACCGCTATGGCGATGAGTTGTCGCTCGTGCTGCTGGACATTGTCATGCCGGGCATAAGCGGCTTTGAGGTGCTGGCCGATCTGTCGCGCCGAACGGCTACTGACAATCTGCCTGTCATCATGATCTCGAGCGAAGATTCCGATGATATGGTTCTGCGCGCGTACGAGCTGGGCGCCTCGGACTATATCAACCGCCCGTTTGACTCCCGTGTCGTGCGCCGCCGTGTAAGCAACACCATCCGCCTATACGCCAAGCAGCGCCGCCTGACGAACCTGCTGTCCCAGCAGTACAACGAGCGCGTCAAGAACAGTCGTATGCTCATCGACATCATGGCCGGCGTCATGGAGCTTCGCAACGGCGAGAGCGGCAGGCACGTTACGAACATCGAGAAGCTGACCGAGCTGCTGCTTGGCTGTCTGGTCCGGCGTAGCGACACGATCTCCCTCGACAATGAGGAACGCTCCACGATCGCCCTGGCTTCGGCGCTGCACGATATCGGCAAGATGTCGATTGACGATGCGATTCTCAACAAACCCGGGCGCCTTACGCCCGAGGAGTTCGAGATTATGAAGACGCATACCACGATCGGCGCCGACATGCTGCTTGAGCTGGGCCGCCATCACGTCGGTAATGCGCTTATGGAATATGCGTACCAGATTGCGCGTTGGCACCACGAGCGCTGGGACGGCAAGGGCTATCCCGATGGCCTTAAGGGTGACGAAGTTCCCATTGCCGCACAGGTGGTTTCGGTGGCCGACGTGTACGATGCGCTGACGAGCGTGCGCGTGTACAAGGACGCTATCCCGCACGAGGAGGCGATCAAGATGATCCTGGACGGTAAGTGCGGCACCTTTAACCCGTTGCTGCTCGACTGTTTGCTCGAGGTGCAAGATCAAATTGCCGAGACGTTGGCACGCCCCGCCGACGTCGTCGCGTTTCCCACGATTTAGTTTGAACAAAGGAGTTTTTAACCCATGATTTCCATGCGTGAGGCGTATGAGAAGATCGGCGCTAATTATGAAGATGCGTGCGCTCGGCTGATGGGCGAGGAGATGCTTAGCCGCTTTGCCCTTAAGTTTTTGGATGACGAGAGCATGGACAAGCTGGAGGCCGCCATGGCGGCGGGAGACGCCGAAGGTGCGTTTATGGCAGCGCATACGCTCAAGGGCGTGAGCCAGAACCTGGGATTCGATAATCTGTACGAGCCGGCGGTCGTGGTGACCGAGGCGCTGCGCGGCGCCGATGCCGTTGACGGCGCTCGCGAGGGAATGCATGCGCTGCAGCAGCAATATGCGGCAACGATGTCGGCCCTGCGCGAAGCGGCTGAATAAGGGCTTGCGAGCCTTGGGCTGTGTGCCGGCCACATATAGGTAAAAGGGCTCCCCGTCGGACCATGTGGCCGGCGGGGAGCCCTTTTGTGTTGTGCCGTCCGTGAACTAACGGGCCTGCTTGACCTTTGCCGCTGCCTCGACAAACGACTTCCACAGGTTAAAGTCGGTCTCGAGCGTCTTCCACGTGTACTCAGGGTGCCACTGCACGCCCAGGCAGAACGGCTGGCCTTCGACTTCGATGCACTCGGGCACGCCATCGGTTGCCTTGGCGACCAGACGCGTGCTCTTGCCCAGGCGATCGACGCAGCAGTGATGTGCCGAGTTGGTCTGGATCAGCCTGTGCCCGCCAACCGCGCGCTCCAGCAGCGAGCCCGGCACGACCTCGACAGGGTGCACGGGGTCGTTGAGCACGTGGGTGTGGCGCCACTGCGTGCGGCCCTCGCGCGCACCCAGGCTCGGCACGTCCATGCACAGGGTACCGCCGGTGGCGACGTTGAGCAGCTGCGTGCCGCGGCAGGTGGTAAAGAGCGGCTTTTTGGCGCGGAGCACCTCGCCGACCAGCTTAAACTCAAAGCTATCGCGGATCTCACAGCAGAGGGTGGGGTCGTAGGGTCGATCATCGCCCCAACGTTTGGGATTGACATCGGGGCCGCCGGGAATGGCGATGCCGTCGGCGATATCGACGTAATGACGGATGACCTCAATGTCCTCGGTGATGGACATCTGCAGCGGCAGGCCGCCGGCGGCAAGGATGGCATCGACAAAGACGCTGGCGATCTCCTCGGTGGGGGAGAGCACCTCGGTTAAAAACGGCTCTGCCTCTTCCCAGCGCGGTGCGACGAGGATGAGTGGGCGGTCGGCGGGGGCGACGTCGACGTGCGGGGTGTAGGACGATGAAGTACGGGTTCCGATCATAGGTGTAACTTTCGAGTTTGGATGGGCATGGCGGGTAGGTGGGCGGTCTGGTTAGTGGCCCTTGATGGAGTTGAGGAAGTCCTGGGCGCGCTTGGTCTGGGGGTGGTCGAAGAACTCGTCGGGCGTGCCGGTTTCCACGATCTGGCCGTCGGCCATAAACACGACGCGATCGGCCACGCGACGGGCAAAGTTCATCTCGTGCGTAATGACGATCATCGTCATGCCCTGCTGGGCCAGACGGACCATGACCTCGAGCACCTCGTTGATCATCTCGGGGTCAAGGGCACTCGTGGGCTCGTCAAAGAGCATGGCCTTGGGTTGCATGGCAAGCGAGCGGGCGATGGCTACGCGCTGTTGCTGGCCGCCCGAGAGCTGTGCGGGCACCTTATCGGCCTGCTCGGCCACGCCCACGCGGCTCAGCAGGTCCATGGCGCGCTCACGGGCCTCGTCCTTGGAGACACCCAGCACATCGACCGGCCCCAGCATGACGTTTTGCAGTACGGTCATATGTGCGAACAGGTTGAACTGCTGAAACACCATGCCCAGTTCGGCACGCATGCGGGCAAGATCCTTGCCTTCCTGTGGCAGGGGCTCGCCCTCGATGAGGATCTCGCCCGAGTCGATGGTTTCCAGGCGGTTGATGGTGCGGCACATGGTCGACTTGCCCGAGCCCGAGGGCCCGATCACAACGACGACCTCGCCGCGGTCGACCGAGAGATTGATGTCGTTGAGGACGTGTAGATCGCCATAGTGCTTATCGACGTGTCTGAGCTCGATCAGCGGCTGATTGCCGGTGGAAGAGGTGCTCTGTGCCATGGTGCTCGGCTCCTTATGACTCGAAATGGTAAAGCGTTAGCGGATGATGGTCGCGCCGGTCTTGTGCGAAACATAGACAGCGGCCTTGTTGATCGCGACGTTGATGAGGATGTAGATGACCGCGATAACCAGGTAGACCGACACGAGAGCGTCGTAGTTGGTAATGAGCACGCGGGCGTTTTGCATGAGGTCGGGGTAGCTCACCACATAGGCGACGGTGGTGTCTTTGACTACGACCACAAGCTGCGAAATCAACGACGGAATGATAAACCGAATGGCCTGCGGCAACACGATTTTAAAGGTGATTTTAGCTTTGGAGAGACCGAGTGCCTGGGCGGCTTCGACCTGGCCGCGCGGCACGGCATTGACGCCGGCGCGGAAAATCTCGGCAAGTACGCCGGCTGCAGCGAGCGCAACGGGAAGCGTGAGCATCCAAAACGACGGCAGCGCGATCTTGTACTGGGGCAGCACCAAAAAGAAGAAGTAGATGAACAGCAGGCTCGGCACGCCGCGGAAGAAATCGGTGAGCACGCGGCAAACCAGCTGCAGCGGCTTGATGTCGCTCGTGCGGCCGAGCATGAGAGCGAGGCCCAGCACCAGCGCGATGGCGCCGGCGGTGAGCGCGACTTTAACGGTGCCCTCAAAGCCGGTAAGCAAGAACTTCCAGGTGGTGAGGTGCGTAAAGAAATACCAATAGTGGACCGAAAGTTGGCCGGTCACATAAAAGCGCTGCAGTACCAGGGCGACGAGCGCGGCGACGGCGACGAGTGAGATGGCGGTGCCGATGCGAATCTTGGCGCGCATCTTGGGGCCGGGAGCCTCGTAGAGCGCATCGCGCATGGTAAGCGCAGGGGAGGAGTGCTTGCTCATCGGAGGATCCTCACCTTCTTATCGATGTAGTTGCCAATGTGGCTCACCACAAAGGCCGTGCCCAGGTAGCCGAGCGCCGAGATAAAGAACGCGGCGACGCCGCCGAGCGAGCGCGTGTTGATGTAGCTCACCACGCCGGTAAGCTCTTGCGGCTTAAGCGGCACCTGGCTGCCCAAGGCAGTAGTGAGCATGACGGCGATAAAGAGGTTCGTCATGGGCAATACGCTTGAGCGCAGTGCCTGCGGAATCACGATTTTGGCGAGGATGCGGTTAAAGCTCATGCCGAGCGAGCGGGCGGCTTCCACCTGGCCGACGCCGACGGTGTTGATGCCGCTCATAAAGTTTTCGGAGCCAAAGGCCGAGCCCAAAAGGACCGTGGCGACGATAACGCAGGTGCGGTAGGGCAGAACGACCTTGAGCGGCGGCAGCGCATAGACGACGATGATGAGCAGCGCGATGCCGGGGATGTTACGGAAGACCTGGACATACAGGTCGCCAAAGACGCGCAGTGGCTTGAGCGGCGACACGCGCATCACGGTGACGGCGACGGCCAGTACCATGGCGATGGCAAACGACTCAAGCGTCATGCCCCAGGTTGCTAGCAGCGCGTCGATATAGTTCTGGCCATAGAGCGACCAGAGTTCGGAGAGACTCATGCGGACCTCCCGCCGATAAGGAAAGGGGCTCCCGTGTGTACGGAAGCCCCGACAACTCAGTGAGGAAACAGTTTACCGCAATAAAGTGCATCATGCGTTTCCGTATGGTTTCGTTGCGGCCGTTACCAGGCTCGCTGCCTAGGCGCCGATCTCGGGCAGCTCGGGAACATTGGTGTCGCCCGTACGGTCGCCGATGCAGATCTGCCACAGCTTGGTCCAGGTGCCGTCGTCCTCGATCTTCTTAAGGAAGTCGTTGACAAAGGCGACGCCGTCGGAATCGAGCGGCAGACCGATGCCATAGGGCTCCTTGCTGCCGAAGGGCTTGCCGGCGATCTTGTACTTACCGGGCTCGCGGACCAGGGCGCTCTGCTGCATGTTGTTATCGATGACGTAGGCGTCAACGCGGCCCTGCTGGAGTGCCTGGCGGGCCTCCTCGTCGGTCTTGAACTCCTGCTGGCTGGCCTTGGGAGCGAACTCCTCCAGGATGGCGGGGCCGTTGGAGCCGGACTGGACAGCGACGTTCTTGTCGGCCAGGTCGTCGACGCTCTTGATGTCGTCGTTATCGGCGAGTACCAGGATGGCCTGCTGGGTGTAGTAGTAGGGACCGGCAAAGGAGACGAGCTTCTTGCGCTCATCGGTAATGGTGTAGGTGGCGAAGACGGCGTCGACCTGGCCGTTCTGCAGGACGGACTCACGCGTGTCCGAGGTTACCTGGGTGATCTCGACCTTGTTCTCGCCCAGAATGTAGTTGGACAGGAGCTGTGCGATACCGGCATCGAAGCCGCGGGTCTGACCGTCTTTCTCGTTGAGGAGGGAGAAGAGCGTGGAGGTCTGAACGCCGCCGATCTTAAAGACGCCGGCGTCCTTGACGGCCGTGGCCCAGGTGCTGGCGGCGATGGCATCGTCGTCGGCTTTGGGGCCGTTGTCGACGAGCTTGTCGAATGCCTTAGCATCGAGCGTGGTGGAAACTTCGGTATCCTCGGAGCTCTTGGAAGAGCCGGCGGCGGAACCCTTGTCGGCCTCGGCGCTGGTGTCGGAGCAGCCGGCAAGACCAAGGCCGGCGACGGTTGCGAAGGTGGCGGCAACGAAGCCGCGGCGGTCGAGAACGACCTGCTGGGAGAGGTTCTTGCTCATGGTAGAACACCTTTCTCAATAAAATCCCTAGCGGTTGAGTAGAGTTATACCCTATCGCGCTCAAATGGGTCAACACGAAATAACTCAGAAACATACTTACCTTATGGGTTATTCTGTCTACCAAAAAGGGACAGGCGCCTTTGTGGCGGTTCTTGCAGATGTGGTGGCCTGTCTCGCTGTTTTGTCTCAATCTGTAACATCTGCAGCCATTTTTGCCGAGTAACTGTTACAGATTGAGATTTTCTCTTCAGGGGAATTCGAATGTCTCGATCTGTAACAGATAGACGGGAATTCGGGCCCTAGATGTTACAGATTGAGATAATCGCGTCGCGAAAATAAAAACCTCCGCAGGGGTGCTTTCCTTGCGGAGGTTTTCTTACTCGTTGAGTAGTCTCGCGGCTTCGGCGGCCATGTTCTCGACCGTCATGCCGTTCTGCGCGAGCAGTTCGTTGGGGTCGTAGCGGTCGGGGAAGCCCTTGGCGATGCCGAAGGTGCGCGTGCGCAACGGCGTGCATGCCAGATAACATGCTACGCGCTCGCCCCAGCCACCGTCCAAGATGCCGTCCTCGAGGGTGACAACAACGCGATGCTCGGCGGCAAGGCTGTCGAGGAACTCGCGGTCAAGCTCGGTTGCAAAGCGAGGGTTGACGAGCGTGGCCTCGATGCCGTACTCGGCGGCCAAGCGGTTTGCCATGCGCTCGCCCAGCTCAAAGAAATCGCCGAGTGCGAGCACGGCTACGTCGCGACCCTGGCGCACCGCGTTGTAGCGAACGGCGCTGTAGTCGGTGTCTTCGGCGGGCGCAAGGTCGGGACGGCTCACCAGGCCGATGCCCGGTACGCGGATCGCCACGGGATGCTCGCGGTGGTCGAGCGACCAGCTCAGCATGGACAGATATTCCTCCATGCAGGCCGGCGCCAAGTAGTGCATGTTGGGAAGACCGCCCAGCATGGAAATATCAAAGAACGAGAGGTGCGTCTCGGACGTGGTGCCAAAGATTGACGCACCAAACACCAAAATGGTTGCCGGGGCGTCGTTGAGGCACAGGTCGTGCCAGAGTTCGTCGTAGGCGCGCTGCAAAAACGTGCCGTACACACCAAAGACTGGCTTGGCGCCCGAGCGCGCAAGCGCGGTGGCAAAGGTCACGGCGTGCTCCTCGGCAATGCCCACATCGACGAACTGTTTGCCGGCGGCAGCGCGAAGCTCGGGTGTAAAGCCCATGATGTAGGGTGTGGCGGCCGTGATGCCCACGACCTGCGGATCGCGCTCGATGGCGGCGCTGAGCGCCTCGCCCGTAATGTCGGCGTAGGTGCGCGGCGCAGGCTCGCTCGGATGGCCCGGGCAGAGCTTGCGCCCGGTCGCCATGTCAAACGGACCCACGTGGTGCCAGCACTCGGGGTCGCTCTGGGCCGGCTCAAAGCCCTTGCCCTTGGCGGTCGAGACGTGCAGCACGATGGGGTGGTCGATGTCGCGCAGCTCCTGCAGCGCGTCGACGAGGGCCAACACATCGTTACCGGCGTCCAGATAGCGGTAGTCGAGCCCCATCGCGCGGAAAACGTTGCGCTCACAGGTACCGTTGCTGGCGCGCAGCTCGGCCAGATTGCGATACAGGCCGCCATGGTTCTCGGCAATGGACTGGTCGTTATCGTTGACGATGATGATCAGGTTGCTATCGAGTTCGGCGGCATTGTTGAAGCCCTCAAACGCCAGGCCGCCCGAAAGCGAGCCGTCGCCAATGATGGTGATGACGTTGTACGCATCGCCCGCCAGGTCGCGCGCGTGGGCAAGGCCGCAGCCCAGGCTCACCGATGTGGAGGTGTGGCCCATGGCGAACAGGTCGTGCTCGGACTCGTCGGGATTGGCAAAGCCAGAAGCCTCGCCAAAACGTTCCGGATCGATATAGGTATACGCGCGCCCGGTCAGCGCCTTGTGGGCGTAGGTCTGGTGCGAAACGTCAAAGACAATCTTGTCGATAGGGGAGTTAAACACGCGATGAAGCGCAACCGTAAGCTCAACGACGCCCAGGTTGGGGGCAACGTGTCCGCCGACAGCGGCGGAGCTTTCGAGGATGGCGTGGCGAATCTCGCCGCAGAGCAGCGGAAGCTCGGCGCGGTCGAGAGCCTTGACGTCCTCGGGCGTTGTCGTTTGCGTAAGCAGCATCGTTGTGGGTTACTCCATGCGAATCGAGCGCCGGCGCTCCCTCGGCCGACACAATTGCACAAGACAGTCTCGCACATTTTGGCGTTTGATATGTGACGGCGGCGCGGTAATTCGACAACTGGTGGGGCAAAACGTTTTGTCCGATGCCATACTGATATGTTCCATGATGTTTTTATCGATTGTGCACAGGCCGTGGCTTGTCGCCGTGAGTCGCTGGAAGGAGGCAGCATGTCCGATGCCGTTCGTGCCGAAAAAATCGCGCACGAGGTCGACTATGCCGCCCGCCAGCTGGCCCAGGCGGGCCGCTTGGACCTGACGCACGAGTTTATCCAGCATGGCGACGTGACGGTCTATGCACATGTGACTTCGGTAGCGCGGGCGAGCCTGTCCTTTGCCGAGCGCTTGGGCCGTGCCGGCATTTCGGTCGACCGTGCTTCGTTGTTGCGCGGGGCCCTGCTGCACGATTACTTTCTCTATGACTGGCACGATCCCGACCCAAGCCATCGGCTGCATGGCTTTCGCCACCCGTTTTTTGCCCTGGCACGTGCGGAGGAAGATTTTGAGCTGACGCCGCGCGAACGGAACATTATCGTGCGGCATATGTTTCCGCTGGTGCCAGTGCCGCCGACGTGTCGTGAGGCTTGGATTGTATGCCTGGCAGATAAATGGTGCGCTCTGCGCGAGACGGTCGCCGGTCGTCTGCGGCGCAAGGACGAGGCGGACGATGACGTGAGTAAAGCATCGAGCGAAAAGAGGAGAGGGTAGACGGTGGGGACCGCGATTGATATGGCGTTTGGCGGCGCGACGCTTGCCGCCTGCCCACTCTCGGCACTGGTGCTCTCGTTTGCCTTTTACGGGTTTTGCGGTTGGGCATGGGAGTCGACAGTATGCGCCATGCTCAATCACGGACGATTTGCCAACAGTGGCTTTTTGCTTGGGCCGTGCTGCCCCATCTATGGCGCGGGCGGCATTGCCTGCTGGCTGCTGTTGCGTGGGATTCCGGATGCCTCGAGCCAGTTTGTCGCTGCAGCGCTCGTATGCAGCGTGATTGAGTACAGCGTAGGCGTGCTGCTGGAAAAAACAACGGGGGCTCGCTTTTGGGACTATTCGCACCTGCCGTTTAACCTGCACGGACGCATCTGTCTGTACTGGGCATGCGCGTTTGGCTTGGGTGCGTTGTGCATTTGCCGTTTAGTGGAGCCGGCATTGTTGGGGCTGCTTGGCCATCTGCCGGTGCTGATTGTGCGGCTGTCCGCTTTTATCGTCGCGGTCGCGATGATGGTCGACGCGGCATGCTCGTTGGCGAGCTGGCGGCGTCTGTCCGATCAGCTGGAGCGCGTCCGGGCCGACCTTGCCGACCGCATCAACGAGTCGCTCGCCGATGCGTCCGACTCCATGCTCGAACGTATTCCCGATTCGGCGATCGACTCGGTGGCACAGACGCATATCCGCAGCCGTGCCGTTAACGCGTGGCTGGCGGAGCTGGGCGACGCGACGCTCGATGCCCTGCGCGAGAAGGCTTCGATGCCGACGTTTATCTCGGATGGTGCTCGCGGCCTGGCGCTCGCTGCCCGCCGCGTGGCCGATGCCGCGCCGAGCATGCCGCGTCCGTCGCTCAGCCGTCGCCTTGCCGGTAAGCGCATGAGCCGTCCGGTACCGAGCGTGTCACTCAGTCGTCGTGACCTGCGCTTTTTCAATGCCTTCCCGCGTCTGCGCATCAATCGCTACGAAGGTGTCATTCGAGCAACTAATCTCCGCGACCGAGCCCGCGAGCTGTTCCGCCACTAGCCGAGACGGGCGCGCTCACGGCTTCCTTGCTCGCGTATTTCCCGTTCGTTTCGCGCCCGTTGCCGTGCCGTTTCCAAGATTGCGGCACCGTTTCCATTCGACAACGCAGCGTTTAACAACGCCGTATCTGGTCTACACCAGTTTCCCCTCGGCCGCATTATGGGCGCCGACAACGTTCATGCGACCAAGGGGGAGCGAATGTACGATACGGGATCGACAACGTTTATGCTCATCTGCACCATGCTCGTGTTTTTAATGACACCGGGTCTGGCGTTTTTCTATGGCGGTCTGTCTAGGCGCAAAAATGTCATCAACACCATGCTCATGTGCTTTGGCGCCATTGGTCTGGTTGGTGTGCTGTGGATTGTTGCCGGCTGGTCGCTGGCCTACGGCGGCGACGGTTCCAGTCCGTTTATTGGAGGCCTTGACCAGCTGCTGTGCTTGCCGGTGCTCAACCAGGTGCTGCAGGCGGCCGAGGGCAATGCCGCGGACGGTGCCGTCTACCCGGAGATTATCAACATCGCCTTCCAGATGGCGTTTGCCATGATCACGGCAGCTATCGTCACGGGCAGCCTGGCCGGCCGCGTTAAGTTTGGTGCCATGGCGGCCTTCCTGGGCATTTGGCTGCTCGTGGTCTATGCGCCGCTTGCTCACATGGTTTGGGGCGGCGAGGGCTCCTTTATCGGCGACATCATCGGCGCACTCGACTTTGCCGGCGGCGACGTGGTGCACATCTCGTCCGGTCTTACCGGCCTGGTCCTCTGCTTAATGCTCGGCCGTCGTCGCGGCTTTGGCATGGTGAGCTATCGTCCGCATAACGTGCCGTTTGTGGCGCTGGGCGCCGGTCTGCTTTGGTTTGGCTGGTTTGGCTTTAACGGCGGCAGCGAGTTTAAGGCCGACGCTGTGGCGGCGCTCGCCATCCTCAACACCGTGACGGCCAGCGCGGCGGGTATGGTCTCGTGGCTTGCCGTCGAGCGCGTGCACACCGTTCGCCCCACGCTGGTGGGTGCCAGCACCGGTCTGGTTGCAGGCCTTGTGGTGGTCACGCCGGGTGCGGGCTTTGTCGAGCCGTGGGCAGCGCTAGTCATGGGCCTGATCGTGTCGCCCGTCTGCTACTTGGCCATCAGCCATCTAAAGACCAAGTTCGGCTACGACGATGCACTCGACGCGTTCGGTTGCCACGGTATCGGCGGCATCTTGGGCGGCGTGATCACAGGCCTGTTCTGCGTGCCGGAGCTCTCGTGGACCGGTAAAGGTGGCCTGTTCTACACGGGTGACGTGTCGCTGCTCATCTCGCAGATTTTGGGCATTGTGGTGACGGTCGTCATTGTACTGGTGCTCGATTTGGTGATCGCCGCGGTGGTCAAGGCACTGTTCCGTGGCAGCCTGCGCGTGGACGAGGCCGACGAGGCGCTGGGCCTGGATGCAAGTCAACACGGCGAGAGCGCGTATCCCTCGTTCTCCGGACTCGATTAGCAGCTTCCCCAAGCTCCGCACCTTGTCGTTCAATCGTCGCGCGGCTTTCCCAGGCACCCGACCTTGCCCCTCAAACCGTCGCTTGCGTACCGAAGTACGCGGCGCTCCTCTTTCGGGGCAATCTCGGGCACCTGGAAAACCCGCGTCATTGAATGGCAATTCATTTTCATTATTAAAAGAGAGGAATTCACTATGAAGAAGATTACGGCGGTCGTTCGTGCCGAAAAGCTTGAGGTTCTTAAAGACGCGCTGTTTGCTGCTGATGTTCGCGGTATGACTATCAACCAGGTGCAGGGCTGCGGCGCACAGCATGGCTGGAAGGAATACGTGCGCGGCAACGAGTTGCTCGTCAACACGATCCCTAAGGTGCAGTTCACCCTCATCTGCGCCGATGAACATGTCGACGGCATTGTCGAGATTATCTGCAACGCCGCTCGCACCGGTGCCGTTGGAGACGGCAAGATTTGGGTCGAGCCGGTCGAGGAAGTTATCCGCATCCGTACCGGCGAACACGGCCCCGCCGCGGTGTAGAATCGACCGCCTGCCATCCGCAACGTTAAAATGCTGCAATGAGGCACAAGACTTGCGTTGCGGATGGACGGATTATGGGTCGTAATAAATATCCCGAGGAGACGGTCGCGAAGATTCTCGACGCGGCGCTGGAGCTATTCTGCGCACAGGGTTATGAGGGGACGAGCATTCAAGACATTGTCGACCGCCTCGATGGCATGACCAAGGGTGCTGTCTATCATCACTTTAAGAGCAAAGAGGAGATTTTCAACGCCGCATTTGATCGGGCAATGGCTCCGATTGTTGAGCACCGTCGCTCAATGCTTGGTATCGGCAATATGACCGGAGCCCAAAAGCTCAAGCGACTGTACGCGCCCGAGTCTGTCGTTCCACAAATTGAGCTATGGACACGCATGCACCCTGCAGCGGATCCGGTAAAAAGCTCGCGTCTACTGGCGATGCAGTACCAGGGCTCGTTTGACGAGTCGGCCGATGGCTGTCTCTTGCCAGTGATCGAGGAGGGCATCGCCGACGGCTCCATTGCGTGCGAATGCCCGCACGAAGCGGCGGAGGCCGTATCGTTGTTGGCGAATCTTTGGCTGCTGCCATTGTTCCGTCCGCTCGAGTCCAAGGAGCGAATGCTCGCTCGCGCACAATGTTTGGCGCAGATGGCGGCCGCGGTGGGGCTCGATTTGGGTAATGAAGTGCTTCAGACAACGGCGCAGATTTGGGACGTATGGGACCGCGCCGGGTGGTAATATAGATACCAACGGTATGTAATTGATTTATGAGGGTAGCTACGGCTGCCCTTTTCAAGTCATTAAATACATACTAACGGTATGTATAGGGGTGGGCTTATGGCTGGAATGCGGAGGAGTGGCGTCTCGTTGACGCAAAAAACAGTACGATCTATCAGACTTTTTGGCCTTCTTGTTGCGCAGCTGTGCACGTATTCGATGCTGTCGGCGCTGTGCTTTGCGTATCCGCTTTACTTGTTCGATTGCAGCGGCTCGTCAACGTTATATGGCGCTGTCGCGGCGATAGCGTTCATACCAGGTGTGCTCGCGACTCCGGTTGGCGGGATCTTGGCGGATCGGGGAAGACAGCGCGAGGTCCTCGTGGCCCTCGGTATTGCTCTGATGACTGCATCGCTGCTGTCTATCCCCATGAAGCGCTCATTGCCTCTTGCGGTCGTCGTAGTAGCGATACTTTGTGTTCAATACGGTGTTCAATCGCTGCTAAAGCCAATGCTCCAAATTGAGACGGTGCGCATGGCGGGTGAAGGGAAGGTTGAGCGGGCCACTGCATTGGTTTCGCAGTCGACCATGGTGAGCAATATCTTGGGCCCTGTGGTCGGTACGGCAGTCTATGGGTGCTTTGGCATCGATACTCTTTGCGCAACCGCGTCGGTGACGTTTGCGATTTCAGCCCTGCTGTTTGGGGGTGCACTCAGGCAAAATGCCTCATCTGAAACGATGGGAGACGGCGCGACTCGTACGACATGCCGAAACGATTTTAGGGAGTCGATTCGGTATCTGTTGCAAAATGCATCATTGGTCGCTGTGATTTTGCTTGCGGCAGTTTTGAACCTTGCGTTGGTTGGGCTAACGATTGGCGCTCCTATTATTGTTACAAAGCATCTCGGCATGCAGTCATCCTTTGTTGGGATTATTGAGGTGGCTATGGGCTTAGGTGGTCTTGTCGGCAGTGGTTTGGTCGGTATTTGGCCGCATCGTTTTTCCTTCAAGGGCATATGTCGATATGTTGCGATGATCTGTTTAGGAGTCGTACCGATTATTGTCACGCTACTGAGCGGTCCTGATGAATTTGCGTTTGTCGCGCTTGCGGCCGGCTCGGCATGGGTCATGGCGTGGGCAAGCATTGCATCGGTCGAAATCGTTTCATTTGTTCAGCGGTCAGCGCCAAAGGAACTCTGCGGAAAAGTGCTGGCACTCGTTTATATGATGCTTTCCTGTGCAACGCCTATTGGCCAATTGGTTTACGGGCTCGCATATGATCGATGGGCACCGGCGATTGTATTCGCAGACATGTTGGGGGTGCTGACGTTGATGACGGCGCTGTTTTATCGGCTGAAAAGTCGCTTGTGGCGATTGTCTTAACGCGTTGGGGCACCATGAATTCGTGGAGGCAGTGGCACGCCGCGCCGGGACGGCATTGTTTGGGCACGCCCCTCCTTCGTCTACAATATCGTGCAGACGAAGGAGGGGCGTGCCCATGATCAAGATGTTTGCGAGCGACTTAGACGGAACGCTGCTGAACGCCCTGCACGAGGCAGATGGGACCATCCGCCGCGCCATTCGCGAGCTGACCGAGGCTGGCTTGCATGTGGTTCCCGCGACCGGGCGCTCGACGTTGCCAATCGGCGAGCATGGCTTTACGGGGCTGGCGCTCGATGCCTGCTGCTCTAACGGCTCCATCGTGCGCGACAGTCATGGCGAGGTGCTTAAAACCTGGACCATCGATCCGCAGATTACCGAGGAGCTGCTCAAGGCGTTCCCGGACATTTGCTTTGATTGCTCCACGCCCGATGGCATGTACTCGAGCGGTTCGTTCGAGATGCATCAGGCGGGCTTTAAAAAGGATAGCCCCATCAAGCGTATTGTGATGCGCGGCATGCGTGCACGTGGCGGGTATCACGAGGAGCAGTATTTCGACCAGTCGATCGGCGATATCTTGCGTCACGATGTATGCAAGATCAATTGTCGCGTGACCTCGCCCGAGCTGGAGCGTGACCTTAAGGCTTATCTTGCCGAGCGTTCGGACCGCGTGGTCAACGCGCCGTTCGATCCGGTGATGTTCGAGATCACGGACGTGGCGTGCAACAAGGGCGAGAGCGTGGCCTGGCTGGCGGGCTACTACGGTATTGCCGAGGACGAGGTCGCGGTTTACGGCGACGGCGGCAACGACATCGCCATGCTCAAGCGCTTCCGTCACAGCTACGCGACCAAAAACGGCAGCGATGCCGCCAAGGCCGCTGCGAGTGCAACTATCGGCAGCTGCATGGTCCACGCCGTCCCCAAACACATGCTCGCCACCATGCGCAAGCAAAACTCCCGCACCATCATCGAATAATGTGACAAAGGGACAGCCCCTTTGTCACGGGGGTCTGTGTGTTTGGAATACGAACATATATTCGTATATATAACTAGGCTCTGGTAGAATCGGTATCGTTGACGGCAGTTCCATGTGCCGGGCAACGCCCTCCATCTGATGGGAGGTGATGCCCATGACCGATCTGATTGATTTTGTGAGACTTCTGACCGCTTTGGTCTCGTTCTTCACAGCGCTCGTCGGGCTTTCCGAGGCACTCAAGCAACGTTCGAAGCAACGTAAAAGGGGTCGCCGCCGCTAAGGCGTTGACCCCTTAATCCAAGCAACGGCGCTGCCCAGCTTTCCAGAACTTGGGCTGCCGTCGAAACTATTCTACCCACGAATGACATTTTGGACAATCGGTAATGCCGCTCTAAAAGCCTGGCACAACCGGCACAACCTAGGCGGTCGCTGGATGTGACAAAGAGGCTGCCCCTTTGTCACATTCCAAATATTGCCTTTACGTGTTGATACACACGGTGTGCAATAATACTCGCACTGTGCAATAGCGCACAGGCTGAGTAACAAGGAGGACGCTTGTCCCAGCTCGAGAAATGCGATCGCCGGTCCCTTCGCTCGCAGCGTGCCCTTCGCCAGGCGCTTGCCAGCGAGCTTGCCGAAAGCGGCGACCTTTCGCGCATTAACGTCGCGTCGCTCACCGAGCGCGCCGGTCTTACACGCCGCACGTTCTATTCGCACTACCGCGATATCCCCGACTTTATCAGCCAGATCGAGGACGGCCTGCTTGCCGAGATTCGCGAGCGGGTGGAGCTTATCACCGCAGCTCAATTACCCGATCTTTACCGCAATATCGACGAGCTCGAGCCGGCACCCGGTTCGGTTGAGCTGCTTCGCTATCTTGCGGCTAATCGCGACCTTATCGGGGCCCTGCTGGGCCCGGGCGGCGACCCCGCCTTTATTAAAAAGATCATCGATACCGCACGCGAGGCCGTGGTGCCGCGTGCACAGACGGGCATTTTGGGCTTGGCGCTGGGCACCTTCTTTGACTACTACGTCACCTATGTCGTGAGTGCCGAGGTCGGCATGATCCAACGTTGGTTTGAGCGTGACCTTTCTGAATCGCCCGAGACCATGGCGCGCATTATGACGGTCATCGCCTTTGTGCGCCCCGGCGACCTGTATGGCCAACCCATCGATATCAACGTGCCGGAATACGGCATGAAGCTATTGAATCTGCAGCTCGAGGATGCGGTCGACACCACCGCAACCGTCGAGTCCAACAACTAAGAGGAGAGACAGATGAGCAAACTCGTCGAGGGCATTAAGGACCGTGTGGTTGCTGCCGCACGCGAGGCCGCGCCCGCCGTGGTGGACGCCGCGCAGAAGGCCGCGACCGCGGCTGCCGAGAAAGTTGCCGAGGCGGTTGCCGAGGCCAAGAACGCGGCAGGGGAGACGCCCGTCGCTAGCGAGCCCGTCACTGCCGCTGAGCCCGTAGCCGCCGCCCACGCCCCCGAAGGCGCGATCTTCAACCCCGAGGCCGCTCGCGGCAACCTGCACCTGGGCATCGACGTGGGCTCCACCACCGTTAAGCTCGCTGTGCTCAACGACGACAACCAGATTGTCTACGCCAAGTACCAGCGTCACCACACTGACGTCCGCGCTTGCGCCCGCGACTTGTTCGAGGGTGCCGCGACCGTGCTGCCGACGGCCCAAATGACCTGCGCCATTACCGGCTCGGGCGGCCTGCTGCTGTCCCAGTGGCTCGACCTGGAGTTTGTCCAGGAGGTCATCGCCAGCAAGCGTGCCGTCGAGACCCTTATCCCGGCCACCGATGTCGCCATCGAGCTGGGCGGCGAGGACGCCAAGATCATCTACTTCGACAACGGCATCGAGCAGCGCATGAACGGCACCTGCGCCGGCGGCACTGGCGCGTTCATCGACCAGATGGCCACTCTGCTGCACACCGACGCCAGCGGCCTCAACGAGCTCGCGGCCAACGCCACCACCATCTATCCCATCGCCAGCCGCTGCGGCGTCTTTGCCAAGACCGACGTCCAGCCGCTGCTCAACGAAGGCGCCCGCCCCGAGGACGTGGCGGCCTCCATCTTCCAGGCTGTCGTGACCCAGACTATCTCGGGCCTGGCGTGCGGCCGTCCCATCCGCGGCAACGTCGCCTTCCTGGGCGGCCCGCTGCAGTACCTCTCCGAGCTGCGCCACCGCTTCTACCTTACGCTCAACCTGGACGAGGAGCACCGCATTGTGCCCCAAAACGCTCACCTGTTTGTGGCGAGCGGCGCCGCCATGGCGCATGAGTCCAACAAGCTCAGCACGTTCCCGCAGCTCATCGAGGCTATCGATGCCCTGGGTGACACACAGGGTGCCGAGGTCGAGCGCCTGGATCCGCTCTTTGCCACCGACGAGGACTTCGCCGAGTTCAAAACCCGCCACGACCAGGAAGTCGTCCCCAAGGGCAAGCTCGACGGCTACACCGGCCGCGTGTTCATTGGCATCGACGCCGGTTCCACCACCATGAAGGCCGCGCTCGTAGGCGAGGACGGCCAGCTGCTGCATACCTGGTATGGCAACAACAACGGCGACATCCTGGGTACGGCCAAGGTCATCATGGCCGATTTCTACAACCACATCCCCGCCGGCTGCACCATCGGCCACGTGACCACCACGGGCTACGGCGAGGCGCTGCTCATCGAGGCTCTCAAGGCCGATTCCGGCGAGATTGAGACCGTTGCGCACCTGCGCGGCGCCAAGGCATTCCTGCCCGGCGTTGAGTTTATCCTGGACATCGGTGGCCAGGACATGAAGTGCCTGCGCGTCAAGGACGGCGTTATCGAGCACATCATGCTCAACGAGGCCTGCTCGTCGGGTTGCGGTAGCTTTATCGAGAGCTTCGCCGTGTCTATGAACATGGACGTGCGCGCGTTCGCCGATGCCGCCATCCATGCCAAGGCCCCGGTCGATTTGGGCAGCCGCTGCACGGTCTTCATGAACTCACGCGTCAAGCAGGCGCAAAAGGAAGGCGCCACGGTGGGCGACATCGCGGCCGGCCTGTCCTATTCCGTCATCAAGAATGCCCTGTTCAAGGTCATTAAGCTGCGCGACCCCAAGGAGATCGGCAGCCAGGTGATCGTTCAGGGTGGCACCTTTATGTCCGATGCCACGCTGCGCGCGTTTGAGCAGCTCACCGGCGTTCATGCCGTGCGTCCCGACATCGCCGGCTGCATGGGCGCCTATGGTGCGGCCCTGCTCGCCCGCGATCACGCCGGCGCCGACGGCACCTCGACCATCCTTTCGGCCGAGGACATCGCGCACCTTACCGTGACGCAAAAGCATGTCCGCTGCGGTCGCTGCTCCAACAACTGCCAGCTTACCGTCAACGACTTTGGCGGCGGCAGGCGCTTTATCACCGGCAACCGCTGCGAGAAGGGCGCCGGCCACAAAAAGCAGAAGACCGAGGCGCCCAACCTCTTCAAAAAGAAAAACGAGCTGCTCTTTAACCGCGAGGTGCTGAGCCCCGACGAGGCCCCGCGCGGCACCGTGGGTATCCCTCGCGCACTCAACATGTACGAGAACTACCCCTTCTGGCACGCGTTCTTTACGCGCCTGGGCTTTAGCGTGCAGCTGTCCGACCAGTCGAGCAAAAAGACCTACCAGGCGGGCATCGAGTCCATGCCGTCCGAGAGCGTGTGCTACCCGGCAAAGATGAGCCACGGCCATGTGATGAACCTTATCGACCGCGATGTCGACTTCATTTGGATGCCGTGCGTGCGCTGGGAGCGCAAGGAGGATCCGACCGCCGGCAACTGCTATAACTGTCCCATCGTCATGAGCTACCCCACGGCGCTGGCGCTCAATATCGACGAGATCCGCGAGCAGAATATCGAGTTCCTGTACCCGTTTGTGCCCTATCACGACAAGACCGAGCTCAAGCGCCGCCTGTATCAGGTGCTCGCCGTCGACCGTGTGGCCGATGCCGAGGCTGGTCGCGGCCGCGTGCGTGGTCCCAAGATCACGCGCTCCGAGGTCGATGCTGCCGTCAACGCCGCCTTCGAGGCCGATGCGCGCTTCCACGAGGATATCCAGACCATGGGCGAGGAGGCTCTTAAGTGGGTCGAGGACCACGGCGGCCACGGCATCGTACTCGCCGGTCGTCCCTACCACAACGACCCCGAGATCAACCACGCCCTGCCCGAGCTTATCTCGAGTTTTGGCTTTGCGGTCTTTACCGAGGATTCGCTCGCGCATCTCGTGAAGCCCGAGCGCCCCATCCGCGTCGTCGACCAGTGGATGTACCACAGCCGCCTGTACGCCGTCGCCCGTTTTGTGACGATGCGCAACGATCTGGACCTGATCCAGCTCAACTCTTTCGGCTGCGGCCTGGACGCCCTGACCACCGATCAGGTGCAGGAGATTCTGGAAGCCAGCGGCAAGATCTACACCGTGCTCAAGATCGACGAGGTGTCCAACCTGGGCGCCGCGCGCATCCGCATCCGCTCACTCATGGCGGCGCTTAAGGACCAGGAGGCCGAACGCTTGGCCGAGGCCACGGCCGCGGGCGAGGCCTACGAGCAGGGCGATGCCGCGCCGGTGGCGCCCTCCAAGGATGCCCCCGCGTTCGCGAGCCGCAAGTACACGTTCGAGGCGCAGCGCGAGAGTGCATCGACCGCGTGGCCCAAGGTGCCCTTCACCGAGCAGATGCGCGACGAGGGCTACACCATCCTGTGCCCGCAGATGGCGCCGATCCACTTTGACCTGGTCAAAGAGGTGTTCCGTGGTGCTGGCTACAACTTGGAGCTGCTGCCCTCGACCGATCACGACGCCGTCGAGGCCGGCCTGCGCTACGTGAACAATGACATTTGCTATCCGTCCATTTTGGTGACCGGCCAGATTATGGAGGCCATCGAGAGCGGTCGGTACGACCTGTCCAAGACGGCCGTGGTTATCAGCCAGACCGGCGGCGGCTGCCGTGCCACCAATTACATCGCGCTCATCCGCAAGGCCCTGCGCGAGAGCGGCCATCCTGAGATCCCGGTGATCTCGCTTTCGGCCGTGGCGCTCGGCGAGGACAACCCCGGCTTTAAGATTACGCCGGCGCTGCTCAAGCAGGCAGTCTACGCGGTGCTCTTTGGCGACGTGATGATGCAGATGCTCTACCGCTGCCGCCCGTACGAGGCAACGCCTGGTGCCGCCAACGCGCTCTACGAGGAGTACATGGCGCGCGCCCGCAAGCTGGCGCCTAAGTTCAACAGGCATAACTACACCAAGCTGTGCCGCGAGGCCATCCGCGCGTTCGACACCATGCCGCTCGTGGGCGAGGGTACCAAGCCGCGCGTGGGCGTGGTCGGTGAGATCTTGGTCAAGTTCCACCCTACGGCCAACAACCACGTGGTCGACGTGATCGAGCGCGAGGGCTGCGAGGCTGTGGTGCCGGGCCTGCTCGATTTCTTCCTGTACTCCATGAGTAATGCCGAGCTGCAGAAGGACGAGCTGGGAAGCTCTGCCACTACGCGCGCGGGCATGCAGGCGCTCATTAAGCTGGTGGACTGGATGCGTACGCCGGTGGAGGAGATGCTCGAAAAGTCCCGCCGCTTTGAGGCGCCCGAGCGCATCGGCACCATGGCCGACAAGGCCCGCACGGTGCTTTCGGTGTGCAACAACATGGGCGAGGGCTGGCTGCTCACGGCCGAGATGCTCGACCTGATTGATCATGGCGCGCCCAACATCATCTGCACGCAACCCTTCGCGTGCCTGCCCAACCATGTGGTGGGCAAGGCCGTGATCAAGGAGCTGCGCCGTCAACATCCCGAGAGCAACATCGTTGCGGTGGACTATGATCCTGGTGCGTCCGAGGTCAACCAGCTCAACCGTATTAAGCTCATGATCAGCGTTGCCAAGGAAAACATGCGCGCCGGCAAGGGCTTTAAGCTCGAGAAGGTGGCGCCGCTCGCGATGGACGAGGTCACCGGCCAGATGCGTGCCCATGATGGCTGCGTGAGCTGCGGACCGGCCAGCGAGGAGGCCGTTGCATCGGTCGCCAAGCGTCTGGGACGCGGCATTAAGAAGTAGTTGGCCTGCTTTGGGCTAGATATGAGGCAAACGGGTGGTAGCCGTGCCGGCTACTACCCGTTTTTGCTGGACATATGTTGCGCAAATGACCTTGCTACAGCCTTCCGTGGGCTTGCCCGATTTTTGGGCCGGCTCGGGCTTTGAGGACAAGCTGCTGCAAGCCCAGGGCGATTTTTCGCTCAACGCGGGCCAGCACAGCGTGACCTATCTGCCAAACGACGAGATGATCGCTGCGGACTGCCCATCGCCACCTACGAGATGGAAGCCGAAAAGTATATCTACCGCGTGTACAAGTACGAGCTGTAGGGCCGCGCTTGGCTGTGCCTGTGCCCCGCGGCCGCGCTCTCGTGCCGGGTCCACCTCGCGTCCCGCATCACTTCACATCGAACTCCACGCGATCGAGTTCGGGTGCGTTGAGGTCGATGAGTTTGCGGGCGACGTGGCGGTCGTGCGCCCCGAGCGCCTCGCTCGTTGTCACATGGGCGACAACCTCGCGCTCGACGATGCCCTCTTCCTCGCCCTCGGCAGCCGAGGTCTCGACGGCGACGGTGTAATCCTTAAAGCCTGGCAGCACCGCGGCAAGCTCGCGCGTGGTCTCGGTGACGCCGTAGCCGTCCTGCACGCCGGCCTGCGCCGAGCCAATAGACCCCGCGGTCATAACGATGCAGGGGATGGCAAAGATCACCGTGCCCACAATAATGCGGCGGCGCACCTTGCGTGACAGCTCGTCGACCTCGGCATTTTCCTCGGCGGTCACAATGCCGTCGCCGTTGAGGTCGCGCTTGAGCGGCACACGCAAAAGAAGCAATACGGCTTCGGCCGCCAGCGCGATAAAGACGACGTTGATGCCAAACTCGTAGAGCGCCGAGAGAAACAGCGATCCGCTTGCGATGGCGATGCCGTAGCCTGCTGCGCACAGGGGCGGCATCAGCGCGGTTGCCACGGCCACACCGGCGATGAGCGTGGCGGGTTCCTGGTCGCGCGAGTTGCCCAGGCCACCCGCAAAGCCGCCGGCGAGCGCGACAGCGAGGTCCCACACGGTGGGCGTCGAGTTGTCGATAATGGCGGCTGTGGTGGCGCCAAGGGGCGAGAGCTTAAAGTACAACGTGGAGGTGACCAGGCAAAAGGCCATTTGCAGCGCAAGGCTGGCGACGGCTTCGACGGTAATCTCGCGGTCGAGCGTGGCGATGCCGTATGCCATGGCAAGGACCGAGCCCATGAGCGGGCAGATGAGCATGGCGCCCACGATGGCGATGTCCGAGTCGATATCGAGGCCGATGCTTGCGATGAGCATGGCGATGATGAGGATGCACAGGTGAGAGCCGGTCAGGCGTGCCCCGTTTACAAAACGCTTGCGGATCACGTGATAGGGCGCGCGTCCTTCGCGAATGTTGGACGCGCGCTTGAGGAAGCGGGTGATGTTTTCCATGGCTTCGCTATGAGCAGGGCGGATGCCGTGGCGCCGGTGATGGCGTTCGCGTAGTCGCTTGATCTGTTGTTTGTCGAGTTCCATGTCCACCTCGTTCCAGCGCGGTCCGCGCAACGCGCCCGTTGTCTTAACTCTACACCGTGGCGGGCGGGGTGTCTGTTGGATGCGGAATCCGATAGGGCGGATGACGCGGGAGCAAATGCAAATTACAGGCTCAATTCGATCCCGCAAGAATATGATGCACCAGCTCCTACATATGTGACGAAATTGTGAAGCACGAGAGCGCTAATTTCAAAAAATCCGCTGGTCGCCAATGTTGCGCAACAGAATTCAAAAATCGACAGCTACCGTTTGATACGTATGGATACATCCGTGTCAAAGGGAGAAAGCCATGGCAAACTACAGTCCACAACACTTTGAGCCTCGGGCCAAGGCCGTCAACGTCAAGGGCGTTGCCAACCGCGCCGTCGCAACCGTTTTGACGGCGGGCCTCATCGCTCAGCCGCTCATGTCGCCGCTGGCGGCAATCGCCGCACCGTCAACCGATAACGGCGATTCTGTTCAGGGGGGGGGTAGTTCTGTAGAGAATACCGTTGCCGCCGGTAACCAAGCGGTCGTAAAGACGGCTGCCCAGCTGGCCGAGGAGTCGGCAAAGCAGCTCAAGGACGCTCAGGCCGCCTACGATGCCGCCCAGAAGAAGGCCGACGCGGCGGGCCAGTCTCAAAAGCAGGCGCAGCAGCAAAAGAATCAGGCCTCGCAGGCTGTGAGCGACAACGAAATCGAGCAGAACGCAGCAGAAGTCGCCGCGCTCCAGGAGAAGATTGACGAGCTCAAAGCCGCCGTCGAAAAGACCGAGCAGCAGCAGAAGAAGCTGGGCGACCTGAACGATCAGCTCGATCAAGCCAACAAGAGTGTCGAGGATAAGACCCAGGCGCTCAAGGACGCCAAGGCAAAGCAGGATGAGGCCAAGAAGGCCCTCGACGATGCCCAGGCCAAGCTCGAGGCCATGGGTATGGACGAGTACGAGGCCGCCAAGAAGGCCGTCGAGGACGCGCAGGCAAAGCTCGATGACGCCAATAAGGCCGTTACTACTGCACAGGCCAATCTGGACCAGGCCAAGGCTGCCGAGGCCAGCGCCCAGCAGGAAAAGCAGAATACCGAGGCAGCTTTGACGACTGCCCAGGCCAAGAAGCAGGAGACTGCTGCTGCTCTCGCAGCCGCAACCACCGCGCGCGATAACGCCCAGCAGAAGCTCAACCAGGCGCAGGCTGCACTCGATGCCGCGACCTCGGGCACGGGTATCGATTTGAACGCGCTCGAGGCTGCCAAGACCACTGCCGCCAGCGAGCTCGCGACCGCGCAGGACGCGCTCGATGCCGCGGCGACTGCAGACGCCACTGCACAGGCGAACCTGCAGGCTGCGCAGACTACCGTCACCGCCGCGCAGGAGAAGGCCAACGCTGCCAACGCTGCTGTGGCATCTGCCCAGTCTGCATACGATGCGGCAAACAAGGAGTACAAGGACGCGGCCAGTAAGCGTGACGCCGCGAAGACGGCATACGAGCAGGCCCAGCAGACCGAGGCCGACAAGAAGACCGCGTACGATAAGCTTGTCGAAGTTCGCAAGCAGAAGCGTAGCGAGTGGGAGGCAACCTGCGCCGCTTCGAACGCCGCGGAAAAGGCTTATGACGCTGCTAATGCCCAGGTTGAGGCTCTTGAGCAGCAGATTGCAGACCTCAAGTCGAACATGACCGTAGACCAGAATGTCATCAACCAGGGTATGTTCGGCTTCTTGAACTACATCATTGGCGGCAGCCAGTTCACAGCCACGCAGAAGTCGAATGCAAGCACTGCCGCGTCGATGCTCATGGGGACGACAGATAAACAGGACTGGTATGATAATTACGTCGATCAGGACATGTCTCGAGACACCAATCCGCTCTCCTTGGAGCAGATGCGCAACGCCCTGACCTACCTCGATACCCAGAACAACCTCCGCAAGGCGAACGGCCAGTCGGAGCTTAGCGTCAGCCTCTGCATGACCGCAGCAGCTGCACTCAACGCCTCATATTCATCGAATATTTGGGATCACTCGAACTGCTATTTCGATCAAGGTGAGAACCTTGCAGGCGGCGGCGGAGCATACACCGGAGGCGAGACCGAGGATACGCTTGGCTGGCCATATACCGGTCTCTACACCCAGGAGAAAAAGGCATTCGATAAGTACGTCGAGCAATATGGCGACGCACTTGAAAGCCATCGATATGATTCCTACTATATCTACCAGCACTACAACAAGGACGACAAAATCTACGATGAGTGCGGGCACTATCTCAACATCATCGATGCCGGCGCGAAGGCTATCGGCATCGCGACCGGTAGCGGTAAGAATACCGATTCCGAGGTAACCGTTTTCGACTATAGCGGGAGCACGGGGCAGAAGGATTTCACTGTCTCCGAGTTCAAGAAGCTCGTCAACGACTACATCGAATCCGCCTACAATGCAGGCGGCACGCAGGAGCAGAAGGAGCAGCTGAAGCAGCTTCAGAACAAGCTGGCAGATGCGCAGAAGGCGATGGGAACGGCTGATACGGCATATCTCACCGCTCTCAATAATCAGAAAGACGCGCAAGACGCCTATACCGCGGCCGACACGAACATGAACACCGCCAAGGGCGAGTACGAGAAGGCTAAGTCCGGAACCGCCGCCGCAAAGACGGCATATGACGCCGCCGAAGCAAAACTCAAGGGTATCGACGTCAAGACGCCCAAGACCAAGCTCGACGCCGCCAAGAGCGAGGCCGCTACTGCCCAGGCAGCTCTCGATAAGGCAAACGCCACGCTTGCTGACAGCAAGACGAAGGCAGCCGATGCCGCTGCTCACAAGGCGAAGGCTCGCAGCGCCCGCGATGCCGCCAAGGCAAAGTCCGATCAGGCCAATGAGGCGTATGACAACGCCACGGCTTCGGTCAAGGACCTTACCGCCAAGTGCGATGCCGCCAAGACGGATCTTGCGAACAAGCAGGGCACGCTTAACGATGCCAAGAAGGCCGACGACACTGCCCAGGCTGGTGTAGACAA
Organism: uncultured Collinsella sp.; assembly: GCA_900550515.1. GTDB lineage: Bacteria > Actinomycetota > Coriobacteriia > Coriobacteriales > Coriobacteriaceae > Collinsella. The sequence continues at coordinate 26,187 of URSP01000007.1, forward strand.
GGTCCGGGCCGCAGATGTCCAGGCCGCGACCACTCTTTCGGACGCCAAGCAGGCAGTTGCCGCCAAGACGCAGGCTCTGTCCGACGCACAGGCGAAGGCCAAGGCCGCCGAGGGCGAGCTGGCCGGCGCAAACAAGGCCTTCGAGCGCTTCGCCGGCGCCCAGAAGGCGGTCGACGACGCCAAGGCCGCCTATGACGCCGCCGTCGCCGGCGTCGCCGATGCCCAGAAGCAGCTCGAGGCCGCCAACGAAGCCGTCGTCGATGCGAACTTCGAGATCGTCAAGGCCAAGGCCGAGCTTGCCAGCGATGAGGCACTCAAGGCCGATCTTGAGGCTGTCGACCACAAGGCATCCCTTGCCGCGGGCACGACGGGCAACGAGAAGCTGGTCAAGCTGAACGCTGCCTACGCTCGCTATAAGACCGCCGTCGATGCCGCTGCTGGTCTCAAGGCTGCTCTGAGCGATGCCGATGCCAAACTGTCCGATGCCAACGACGCCTATGCCGCCGCGCTTGCCGAGCTTGGCGATGCCAAGGATGCCCTGGCTGCCGCGCAGGCCGAGTACGACAAGTATCATCCCAAGGCCGAGCCGCAGGCCAAGCCTCAGGTTGCGCAGGCCGCTGCAAAGGCCCCTGTCGCCAAGAAGAAGGCTGCGAACGCTGCGCTCGCCCAGACCGGTGATGACTCCGCGCTTGCGGGCGAGGTCTTCGTTATCGGCGGTATCACCCTCGTGGCCGCTGGTGTGACGCTGAGCGATCGTCGTCGCAAGCAGATGTAGCGTTTCGAGCGTAGATTCTGCAACGAACTTCGGTTCATAGCAGGAACGCTTCGATAGCTTAACCGATAAGGCCGGCGCGCTGTTAAACGCAGCGCGCCGGCCTTTCTTTGATTCGATATCAAAAAGCCCGGTCAGCAGCCGTGAAAGCTACCGGCCGGGCAAGCCGTAGGCAATATGGTTGCTGTCGAGCAGCTGCTCGACTTAGCCCAGCAGGCTTAAGCCCACGGAGACAAACGCCAGGATAACGCCGACGATGGACTCGCCACCGAGCAGGCCGCTGGCGACAACCAGGCCCTGTTCCTGGAAGGCGGCGTCCTTGGCAGCCCTCTCCTCGTCAGAAAGACCAGCGGTGGCGTCGCGGTGGGCGGACCACTTGTCGTAGGCGAGCTTGACGCAGGAGCCCAGGAATGCCGTGAGTGACATGTAGAACGGCAGGTACACGCCCAGGCCGATCATCATGGCCGGAATGCCGAGCCAGTACATGACGATGCCGGCGATAAAGCCGCCAACGAACCACGGCACGCTCGGGATGCCCGAGACCATGGTGGCGACAACGCTTGCCTGCGCGGCAACAAAGCTCTTGTCGGGGCCAAAGGCGTCCGGGCCATAGGCGGTGACGAGCGCGACCATGACGGCTGCGGCGACCAGGGCGCCCACGATGCCGCCGATGGCTTGGCCGATCCACTGCGCACGCGGGTTGGTGCCCAGCACGGCGCCGGCCTTAAAGTCGTTCATGACGTCGCCCGCAAGGCCGCACGCCACGGCTACGATGCCGGCGATAAAGAACAGCTTGACCTGAGCGATCTGTGCAAAGGCAGCCACGATGAGCATAACGATGAGGCCAAAGATCTCCATGGGGTCGATGCCCGTCTGGCCGCAGCTCTGTGCGCTCATGATGGTGGTGACAAAGGTGAACAGCGTCACGATGACGGCCGGAACGGGGCCAAGGTCGAGCACGATGGCGATGATCACGGCGATGGCGGCAGCGCCCAGGCCGATGATGCCGGCGTCGAGCTTAAGGGAGCCCGAGATGAGCGACTGCTCGTCGGTGTCGGTGGAGCTGTCGGCGGCAAGACCGCGGACGATGTCGGCGACCTGCGGCAGGATGTCCTTGAGGACGACGGCGACGCCAAAGCCCATCATGAGGCCCATACCCAGGGACTTAACAATGCCCTGTGCGGTCACAACGTCGAACAGACCGGCAGCGGTGCCGCCTACAATGATGCCAAAATTGCCCAGCAGCGCGCCGGCAAACCAGAAGGCGACGGGGGCGAAGCCCACGAGGAAGCCGACGGAGAGCAGCATGGGCGAGTTGTAGATGCCAAAGGTCACGCCGGGGATGTTGAGTGTGCACAGCATGCTGGGCACCACGCCCAGGGCGTCGCGCAGCACGCTATAGATGCCGGCGATGGCCATGGAACCAAAGAGCTGCTTGCCGGTTTTGCCGCCAGCCTCGGTCGCGCGCAAGGTCTGAGCTGCGGCGTTGCCGGTGGGGAACTCAAGCGCGGCGTCTACGATAAAGTGACGGTGGATGAGCGCGGTGGCCAGCAGGCCCAGGATGGTGCCGGCGAGCGCCACGATAAACATGTCGAGCCAGCTGATCTGGTCGGCATAACCCAGCATCCAGGCGCCCGGGATGGTAAACGCCAGGCCGCCGGCGACCATGGCGCCTGCGGACATGATGGTGTGGGTGACGTTGGCCTCGTTGAGGCTGGCGTTGCCCATGAGCTTAAGGAAGAACAGCGAGATGACGGCAGCGAAGACGATCGGCCAGGGGAGTGCGCCCATCTTGAGGGCGGTGTAGGCCGAGCTTGCCGTGATGATCACGCAGCCAAGGACGCCGATGACGACGCCGCGCAGCGTGAGTTGCCCGCGCATCGAAGCGCGGTTCAAGGGATTGCTCATATAAAACTCCTTTGCGTATATCCGCTCCCCCGGGAGCGCCGCTACGGATACGGCGCGGGAAGTCGGGTTACCAAGGGCCGCCGCGTGAGCTCGCAAACGACCGCGCACCAGTATAGCGGCAAGGTAGTCATTTTGGGATGACTGGTTTAGGTAGGCGATATACTGCTGGGCAGACGAAAGGAGCGCCGACGATGCTTAATGGGTGCGCATATATATTGACGGTCGACGTGGGCAACACGTTCATTCGCTTTGGCCTGTTTGCAGAGGATTCGGCCGCGGCGCAGGAATGTCCGCTTGCGACGTGCGAGATCACCACGCCGTCGAGCATCACAGCAGACGAGGCGCGCATGCGTCTCGTGCAGGTCATGGCCGCACTGGCGGCCGATGCGGGCATGCCGGGTGCGCTTGTGCCCGCAGCCGCAGTGCTGAGTTGCGTGGTGCCGGCGCTCGAGCGCCCGTGGAAGACGGCGCTTTCCCGCACTTGTACGGGGCGCGTGCTCACCGTGGGGCCGGGCCTCAAGACCGGCATGCCCGTGCACTACGACGATCCGGCCGAGATCGGCCCCGACCGCATCGCCGATGCCGTGGCGGCACGCGCCGTCTACGGCTCTCCCTGTATCGTGATCGACTTGGGTACCACGACCAATATCGAGGTCATCGACGCGCGCGGTACCTTTGTGGGCGGCGTCATCGCGCCGGGTTTGGCGCTTGGCGCCCGCTCGCTTTCGGCTGCTGCGGCGCGCCTGCCGCAGGTTGAGCCTTCGGCGCCAACGCACGTCATCGGCCGCAACACGCGCGAGGCCATGCGCTCGGGCGTGGTTCTGGGCGAGGTAGCCCGCATCGACGGCATGCTCGACATGGTGCTTGCCGAGATGCGCTCGACCAAGGCGGCGGGGGAGGATGGCGTGCCCATCGTCATTACCGGCGACGATGCCGAGGCGCTCGCGGCGTTGGTCGGCCACAGCCTGACGGTAGACGACGCACTGACGCTGCGGGGTCTCGCCGAGCTGTACCGCATCAACCAAAAGCCCCGCCGCGTGTAAAAGTGAGGGCGCCGGTGGGACAAACGCCTCCACCTTTCACCTGCTACAATAGGTCAAACTATTGCGATTACGGAGGTGTCTGCCATGTCGGACGATCTTCATCAAACTTCGTCAGGCAAGCGCCTGGACGTCATCAGCTGGGACGAGTTCTTTATGAGCGTGGCCATCGCCGCGCAGCGCCGCAGCAAGGACCCCAATACGCAGGTGGGTGCGTGCATCGCCAGCACCAACCACCGCATCCTTTCGGTGGGCTACAACGGTACGCCCTCGGCGCTCAACGACGACTTTTTCCCGTGGGGTACGAGCGACGACCCGTTGCAGGACAAGCACAACTACGTGGTCCATGCCGAGGCAAACGCCGTGCTCAACTACCGTGGTTCGCTCAAGGACCTCGAGGGTTCCACGGTCTACGTTACGCTGTTCCCGTGCCACGACTGCGCCAAGATTTTGGCGCAGGTGGGTGTGGGCGAGGTTGTCTACCTGGACAACAAGTACGCCGACACCGATGATGGACGCATCAGCCGCCGCATCCTCGACTCCTGTGGCATCAGCTACCGCCAGGTTATCGTCGATGTTCACATCGGCACCGAGGGGCAGGCTCAGCAGTAGCGCGTGGCAACGCCAGCTGGCGGCAAAACAGCCAAAAGAGACCCGTCCCAAATTGACCGCTCGTGAAAGTCGTGTCCGCACGCATGGCTGGCGCCTAAGCGGGTACATGGCTGTAGTAACATAGCCCCTGTCCGCGGGCGTGCCCGCGTTATTGTGAGAAAGGAGCCCCTGTGGCTGTTAACGAAGAGCTGCTTAAGAAGGTTCTTGAGGAGATTCGCCCCAACCTGCAGGCCGACGGCGGCGATATGGAGTATGTGGGCGTTGACGACGAGGGCGTCGTCAAACTGGAGCTGCAGGGCGCTTGCGCCGGCTGCCCCATGAGCTCGCTGACCCTGTCCATGGGTATTGAGCGCATCCTGAAGGAGCATGTGCCCGGCGTTACCCGTGTCGAGCAGGTTAATGCCTCCGGCGAGGCCGAGGACCTGTACGACGAGTACGCGCCGTTCTAAGATGCGAAAGCTGCGGACGGCATACTCCGCATAGACGTTACGCCGAAATATGCGGCTGCGAGCGCAAGGCCCGCGGCCGCATTTGTATGTAGGGAGTAGGAGGGTCGACATGCTCAACGACTTCTACCATATGCTTGATCCCGTCGCGATCTCGGCGGGCCCCATCACCATCTACTGGTACGGCCTGGCCTACGTGGTCGGCGCTCTGCTCACGGCGGTCGTCATGTACCGCACACAGCGTCGCTGGGGCTTTAACATCACGATTGACGACCTGACGAGTGTCGTGGTCGGCGTGGTCTTTGGCCTCATTATCGGTGCGCGCCTGTTCTACGTCGTCTTTTATGGTGATGGCTACTACTGGGCGCACCCGCTCGAGATCTTTGCCACCAACGAGGGCGGCATGAGCTTCCATGGCGGCTTGGTGGGCGGCATTATCGGCGGCATCATCGTGTGCCGCATGTATAAGCTCGATGCCTGGACTTTGGCAGATCTTGCCGTCATAGGCGCGCCGCTGGCCTTGTGCCTGGGCCGTTGTGCCAACTTTGTCAATGGTGAGCTGTGGGGCAAGCCGACCGATCTGTCCTGGGGTGTGGTCTTCGGTGGCACCGCGGGGGATATGCCGCGTCACCCCTCCCAGCTCTACGAGGCATTTCTTGAGGGCATCGTGCTCTTTTGCATTCTGCAGGTGCTCAGCCGCAAAAAGCCGCTACTGCCCCAAGGCACGTTTATGGGCGTGTTTGTGATGGGTTACGGCATCGTCCGCTTCCTCATTGAGTTTGTGCGCGTGCCCGATGCCCAGCTGGGCTATCTGCTGGGCGGCGTCATCACCATGGGTCAGCTGTTGAGTCTGCCACTCGTGATTGCGGGCCTGGCGCTCGTCATCTTTGCCCTCCGCCACAACCGTCCCCAGCGCATCTACCTCGACGCCTAACCACCACAAAGGGGGCAGGCACCTTTGTGGTGGTTCGCTGGGCAACGATGACAGAACAGTAACGTTTCCCCAGATAAAACCTGCCAAAATAAACCTGTCCCTTTTTGGCAGGTTTCTAGAAAGGCTCTTTGGACTGTGAAGGATTCCGATCTCTCCACAACGGCTGCGCGCGACGCTGCCCGCATCGTCTGGTTTAAGCGCTACCCCGCCAAGCAGACGCTCATCGCATTTTTGCTCGCGCTGTTGGCGACCACGGCGTTTTCCATCGATCCCGCCCCGGTGTCGAGCAACGCAGTCTTGGCGATTGACCCCAAAGCCTCGGGTATGCTGTACGTGTGCTACGAGGTGCTCCTCTCGTTTGCCGGCCATACCGACGCGGTCATGCTGCTTGCACTTGCCTGCCTGCTCACCTTGCCGTTTCGCTACGTGTTCTTTGGCCGTGGCGACACCTGGCGTCCATCGATCATTCTGCCGTCGCTGTTCTTCGCCATCTGCATGGTGTTCGGCCGCAGCTACGATCTCACCGACTCGGCCGAGATTGTCCTTGGCGACAAAGCCCGCATCATCTGCGCCTGGATTGGCGGCGCGGGCTGGATGCTCTTGGCGGTCGTTGCCTTCTACCTTGCCTTTGAGTGTCTAGATTGGCTGAGCTCTCGGCGCATTCCGTTTTCCGAGGCGCACTTTGGCCGCGTATGGCGTGTGACTCACGCCGTGCTCTCGGTCCATCCCTTTGCCGGGCCCTTCCTGGTGCTTATGATCGCCTGGGCGCCCACGCTCATCGCTTCGCTGCCTGGCCTTTTTATGGGAGATACGGGCGCGCAGATTCGCCAGTGGTTTAACTATCCCAACGGCACGAGCGACTACCTGCGCCTACTCAACCCCAACGTGCTGCTCAACGGGCATCATCCCGTAGTGCACACGGCCATTATCGGCTCGTGCGTTCAGCTGGGGCTTTCGCTGTTCAACAGCGCTAACGCGGGCCTCATCATCTATACCTGCGCTCAATTTGTCATCACGGCTGCCTGCATGGCCTATTCCATTTCGTCGCTGCGCAAACTGGGCGTGAGCCTGCCGGTTCGCGGTGCGATCCTGCTGTTCTTTGCGTTTATGCCGATGTTCTCTAACTACGCGGCGTTGCTCACCAAAGACGTGCTCTTTGCCGACGCGTTCTTGGTGCTGCTGGTACAGACCGTCAAGCTCGTGGCATGTGGCTTGCCCCGTCGTGATGCCAATGTCGAGCGTGCGGGCGAGAAAGCCCCCGTGCTCTTTGTGCGCCACGACTGGCTGTTGCTCGCTCTGGGCGCCATGGGCTCCACGTTTCTGCGCAATGGCGGCCTGGTGTTTCCCCTGGCGGCATGCGTAATCGCGGCGGCGTTTAGCGCATGGGACGCGCATGCGGCTCGTCGTGCAGCCAAGCAGGCTGGTGCTGCGCCTTCGGGCACCACCCCGCGTTTCCGCTGGGTGGGAGTTCTTGCGGTGCTTGCACTCTGCCTTGCCTCTAATATGTACTTCACCAAGGTCTTTATGCCGGCACACGACATCACGCCTGGTTCCAAGCGCGAAATCCTCTCGATTCCGTTCCAGCAGACGGCTCGTTTTGTCCAAAAGCACGACGGCCTCAACTCGGGCGTCAACCCCACGGTTAAGGAGGACGGCACCATCGTGGAGGCTCCTTGCGACGGTTCGGTGACCGACGAAGAGCGTGCCGTGATCGATCGCGTGCTCAAGTACGAGAACCTGGGCCGCCGCTACAACCCCGACAAGTCCGATGCCGTCAAGAATTGCTTTAACGAGTACGCCTCGCAGGAGGACATCAAGGCCTATTTTGAGGTATGGCCCCAGATGTTCAAAAAGGATCCCGAGTGCTATATCTCGGCGCTCATCAATAACTACTACGGCTACTTTTATCCGAGTGCCCGCGATGCGTGGGTCTACAGCACGGCGCGCAGTGCCGAGATTATGGCGAAGCCCGATAACCTTAAGTACTTCGACTTCCATCCGGTCGATAGCAAGGTTGTGCGCTGGTGCGACCACCTGATCAACCTGTATCGCGTGGCAGTACAACGCGTCCCGTTTATCTCGCTCACCATGAGCTCGGCCACCTATGTGTGGATCATGATCGCCGTGGTGGTCTACCTGCTGCGTCGTCATTCATGGCGTGCGCTGGCGATCTGGGTGCCGCTGCTGGGCGTGCTCGCCGTGTGCCTGATTGGTCCGTGCAACGGCTCGACCTACATGCGCTACCTGTATCCGGTCATCGCCTGCATGCCCTTCGCCATCGGCGCCACCGTCACCCGCAGTGACTTCCTCTGGTCCTAACTTGGTGCATTGAGGTCAGGTTTCTTTGCACCAAAGGGGTCATCATCACGACGCCTTCATTTTGGGGTTTATCTCGCAGGCCAGTAGGTATATCATAACGACGTTTGTTTATATTGCCCGAGCATCTGCGCTGGGCTTTAGGTCGAAACCGATAGGAGACACGTATGTCCGGACACTCTAAGTGGGCCACAACCAAGCATCGTAAGGGCGCGCAGGACGCCAAGCGTTCCGCCCTCTTCTCCAAGCTCAGCCGCAACATCACCGTTGCTGCCCGTCTCGGCGGTGACCCGCTGCCCGAGAACAACGCCAGCCTCGCCGCTGCCGTTGCCAAGGCCAAGGCTCAGTCCATGCCTAAGGACAAGATCAAGTCCGCTATCGACAAGGCTTTTGGTTCGGGTGCTGACGCCGCTGTCTACGAGAACATCGTGTACGAGGGCTACGGTCCCGCCGGTGTCGCCGTCTACGTCGACTGCCTGACCGACAACCGCAACCGTACCGCCGCTGATGTCCGTTCCGCCTTCTCCCACGCTGGTGGCAACCTGGGCACCTCTGGCTCCGTCGCCTTCCAGTTTGAGCGCAAGGGCCAGATCGTCGTCGCCAAGGAGATCCTGGACGAGAACGCCAAGAAGGAGACCATGATCGCCAACGGTGCTGCCGGTGACGAGGATGAGTTCATGATGGCCATCGCCGAGGCCGGTGGCGAGGACTACGAGGACGCCGGCGAGGAGTGGATCGTCTGGACTACTGCCAACGAGGTCATGGCTGTCTCCAAGGCGCTCGAGGAGCAGGGCGTCCAGGTCAAGGGCTCCGAGACCACCATGGTCCCGACCACCCCGACCGAGGTCTCCGGCGCCGACGCCAAGAAGGTTCAGCGCCTCATCGACCGTCTTGAGGAGCTCGATGACGTCCAGGACGTCTACAGCACCATGGACATGACCGACGAGGTCATCGCTGCCCTCGAGGAGGAGTAGCGCCCGCACGGGTTAAGCCGTGCATATCTGGGCATAATGAAGCGAGCATGCAAGCCTCGTGGAATAGATGAGCCGGATCCGCGTGCGTAGAGCACCGGACCCGGCTCTTTTATAATGATGCGAACCGTTTTGCATTTCGAGAGCCGAGATTTGAAGGGAGCGCCGCGTGCGCGTACTCAAACGAGCCCTAGCGATTGTGTATCTTGCCGCCGCCATCGTGGCGCTGGGTACGCTTGTCTGCCAGTTTTGGGGGCCGTATACGTATCGCTTTATGCTGCTGATGCGCGACCCCATGCCGCGCATTGTCGTGACGGCATGCGGCGGAGTTGTGGCGATCGGCGTGCTGGTAAGCTTCTTCCGCCTGATGTTTGCTCGTCGCGAGCCGTCCTGTGTACATCCGGCGGGGGAGCGCAATATCGAGGTTACCCTTGCGGCGCTTTCTTCGTGCGCCAGAGCTGCTGCCGAGCGCGACGACCGCGTGATGGTCGAGCATGTCGAGGCCCGCGTCCAAGGCTCCGACGATTCGCACGTCCGATTTAAGGTCGACGCTATCGCGCTTGACGATAAGGACGTGGCATCTCTGGCTACCGCGATGCAGCAGCGCATCGAGGAAGCTTGCGACACCATGCTCGGCACGCCGGGTACGACCACGCGCGTCCGTTTTTTGCTGTCCAAGACTACCGTCCAGACCGTGGAGGTTTCCGGTGAGTGATACCAATCAAGATAAGACCGCTCGTACGCCGCGCCTGACGATTGACCAGAGCGCCACGCCGGCAGGCGAGTTCGCCGACACCAAGCCCGAGGCCGGCGAGCAGCACGACAGCGCCGCCAACGACTTTGACGAGGCCATGGGTCTCATCAAAGGTACGGGCGCTGCTATCTGGAGCTACGCCGTGCGCCACCCCAATACTACGCTCGGCGCCTTGGCAGGCTTTATCCTCGCCGTGCTGGTACTTACGTTGGGTTTGTGGGACACGCTCGTCATCGCATTCTTTGTGCTGATCGGCGCCGTGATCGGCCAGATTCGCGACGGCGAGAACGGTATCGTCAACTTCTTCGGCCGTCTGTTTAGCGGCCGCTAATATGTATTCGACTGTCGCATCTGCGGCAGGCATAAGGAGGAACCATGGCTTTTAACACGAAGGTCGATGTGGCCGATACCGAGCTCGAGGCGAATGAGGCCGTCGCCGATGCCGGGGACGTGACGCTCGAGGACGAGGCACTCGTCGAGGCCGAGTCCGATACGGACGAGGACAACGAGGAGATGGACGAGGAGGCGGACGAGTCCGAGGACTCGCTGACCTATTCCAACGGTGTGATCGAGAAGATCGTTGCCATGGCCAC
>URSP01000008.1:0-32257 GCA_900550515.1 uncultured Collinsella sp.
TACAACGGCCTGTACATGGTCTACAACGTTGCCGCTGCATTCTTTGCCGCACATGAGTTAGGCGTGGATACGGCGCACTTGCAGCCCACGCTCGATGCCTACGTACCCGCCGGCGGACGCATGGGCCGCTGGGATATTGCCGGTCGCACCGTCGAGGCAAACCTGGCCAAGAATCCCGTGGGCTTCGATCGACAGATCCAGTCCATTAAGACGGCAGGCGGCAGACTCTGCGCTTTCTTCCTCAACGATAACGATGCCGACGGCCACGATGTATCGTGGATCTACGACGTCGACTTTGAGCGCATCGCCGACACGCCGGGTCTTGTCGCCTTTGCCGGAGGCACGCGCGCGCACGACATGCAGGTGCGCCTCAAGTACGCCGGCATCGATGCCGCGATTATCTCGGACGTCGCGCAGGCAATTGGCGCCGTGGCAGACGAGGCCGCCGATGACACCTTCTACGCCGTCGCCAACTACACGGCCTTCCCGCCGCTGGTCAAGGAGCTCGACGGGCTGAAAGGCGCCACCGCCGACGCTGTTGCTGGGCGCGCCGTAGCCCGTGCCGACGGCAGCGCTCTTCCTGTCGGTATCGCGCCAGTCGAGCTTTCGCGCCCGCTGCGCATCGTCTACCTGTATCCCGATGCCCTTAACCTCTACGGCGACGGCGGCAATGTTATCGCGCTCGAGCGCCGTTGCGCCTGGCGTGGCATTCCCGCGCGTGTAGACGAGATCCGTATGGGCGAGTCGCTCGATCTCACCGACGCCGACATCGTCATGATGGGCGGTGGCTCCGACCGCGACCAGCTAGCCGTGGCACACGAGCTGCTCGCCCAAAAAGACAAGGTCGCGGCCTATGTTGAGGACGGCGGCACACTGCTTGCCATCTGTGGCAGCTATCAGTTGCTCGGCCGTTCGTACTATATGGGCGAGGATCGCATCGAGGGTCTGGGGGTCATTGCCGCCGAAACCGTACGCGGCTCCGATCGCCTGATCGGCAACGTCGCCGTCAGGACCGACCTGGCACCCGAGCCCTTTGTGGGATTCGAGAACCATGGCGGCCGCACGCTTTTGGACGCCGATGCCACGCCGCTCGGAACGTCCGTCGTCACGGGCACCGGCAACAACGGCGACGATGGCCTTGAGGGTCTGATCTACAAGGGCGTCATCGGCACGTACCTGCACGGGCCGGCGCTGCCCAAGAACCCCGAACTCGCCGACTGGCTGATCGCGCACGCCCTCGAGCGCCGCGGCGATGCGCAGGCCACAGCCCTGCTGCCGCTCAAACCCCTCGACGACACCTACGAGCACGCCGCCCACGACGCAGCCATGAAGCTCCTCCCCTAGCACCTCACAACCACAAAGGGGACAGGCACCTTTGTGGTGGTTTTGACCCGTCCCAGCGGTTTGTCTCAATCTGTAACACATAGAGCCGATTTGCCCGCCCAGATGTTACAGGTTGAGATGTTTGAAGATCGGGATAGGGAGTCAGCTCCTGTGTGGTGGTTTTTCAGTTTGCCAACGATATGTGAACGGCTAAAAAAGTCTGCTATACTCTTTCCCGCTGTCCCCATCGTCTAGCGGCCAAGGACGCCACCCTTTCAAGGTGGATATCGCGGGTTCGAATCCCGCTGGGGGCACCATTTGAATTGAAGAGCCCGTTACCCTCGCGGTAGCGGGCTTTTTGCTACCGATATGCCGGGATTCGAACCCGACAGGGTGCGGACCCCGGCATCATCGCAAAGCCAGCGGGCAAAAAATAGCAAATATGAGTACTGTTACCATTTTAGTAACAGCGATTTCATGCCATCAGAAGGCGATTTAGACGCCAGGGGTCCTACGGCGAAAGAATTGCAGGCGTTTATCAGCTAAGTACTTGAACATATGTTGTGTAACACTGCATATTTTGCAAAAAAATAATGCTACAGGACTTGTGACAGTACTCATATTTGACGTTTTTTGTCCACGCCCCCTTATTGCGTGGGCGAATCAGGTGCAAAACGGGCTTCAAAGCGTCCTTCGCAAACAAAAACCGGGGCCCGCATGATGCGGACCCCGGCTCAATACCGTAACGATATGTCAGTTACGCTCTACACGTAGAACAGGATGTCGTCGTAGGTCGGGACCGGCCAGTAGTCGGCTGCCACGATCTCCTCCATGGCGTCCACGGCGGCACGCAGCGCATCCATAGCGGGAACGACCTCGTGCGCGTACACGTTGGCCTGCTCCTGGCCATCGAGGGCCTCAGCCTTCTGATGCACGGCGTCAAGCGCCTTGATGGAGTCGTTGATGGTGGTGATGCCGTTGCAGAGCTTGTTGAGCGTGTTCTGCTCGCACTGCATGGCGGCCTCGGCACCGGCAGCACGAATAGTCTCAAGGCCCTTAGCGACCTTGGTGGCATAGGCGGTAATGACCGGGCGATAGGTACGACGCGCCTCGCGAACCATCGTGGTGGCCTCGATGTTCATGAGCTTGTTGTACTTCTCGAGCTTGCAATCGTAGCGGCACTGAGCCTCGGCCTTGGTCAGGACACCCGTCTCCTCAAAGAGCGCGATAGCCTTATCGGAAACAAAGGCGGGCAGGGCATCGGCCGTGGTCTTGTTGTTGGCAAGGCCGCGCTTCTCGGCCTCGACGGGCCACTCATCGGAGTAGCCGTCACCGGAGAACAGGATGCGCTGGTGATCGGTCAACACCTTCTTGCAGTACTCGAGCGCGGCATCCTGGAACTCATCCTCGGGCGTACCCTCAAGCGCGTCGGCGAAGGACTTGAGCGACTTGGCCACGGCGGCATCGAGCACCAGGTTGGAGTCGGAGACGTTCTGCTCGGAGCCGCAGGCACGGAACTCGAACTTGTTGCCGGTGAAGGCAAACGGGGAGGTGCGGTTGCGGTCGGTGTTGTCCTGCATCAGCTTGGGCAGGGTATCGGCGCCCAGGTCGAGCACGCCGCGCGTGGCATGGACGGAAGCCTTGCCATCGATGATCTTCTCGACGACCTCGGTAAGCTGGTCGCCCAGGAAGATGGACATAATCGCCGGAGGAGCCTCGTTGGCGCCCAGACGATGGTCGTTACCGGCCGAGGCAACGGAGGCACGCAGGAGCTCCTGATAGTTATCGACGGCCTCGATCACCGCGGTGAGGAAGACGATGAACTGCAGGTTGTCGAGCGGAGTGTCGCCCGGATCGAGCAGATTCTCGGACTCGGTGCCAAGCGACCAGTTGTTGTGCTTGCCCGAACCATTGATACCCTCGAAGGGCTTCTCGTGCAGCAGGCAGACCAAGTCGTGGCGGGAGGCGATGAGCTTCATCTTCTCCATCATGACCAGATTCTGGTCGATGGCCTCGTTGACTTCGCCATAGACGGGGGCGAGCTCATGCTGGCAGGGAGCGACCTCGTTGTGCTTGGTCTTGGCAGGAATACCGAGCGCCCACAGCTCGTCGTCCAGATCCTTCATGTAGGCCGAGACGGTGGGGCGGATAGCGCCAAAGTAGTGCTCCTCGAGCTCCTGGCCCTTGCAGGGAGCGGCGCCAAAGAGGGTGCGGCCGGTAATGACCAGGTCCTTGCGCTTGCGGTAAGCGTCCTTCTTGATCAGGAAGTACTCCTGCTCGTCGCCCACGGAAGGAACGACCTTCTTGGGGGTCTTACCGAACAGCGCCAAAACGCGCTTAGACTCACGCGAGAGCGCGGTCATGGAGCGCAGCAGCGGGGTCTTCTTGTCCAGGGCCTCGCCCGTGTAGGAGCAGAAAGCCGTGGGGATGCACAGGACATCGTCCTTAATGAAGGCGGGGCTAGTGGGGTCCCAAGCGGTGTAGCCACGGGCCTCGAAGGTAGCACGCAGGCCGCCGTTGGGGAAGCTCGAGGCATCGGGCTCGCCCTGGATGAGGTTCTTGCCCGTAAACTTGGTAATGGCGGTGCCGTCGTGGTTGGGCTCCAGGAAGCTGTCGTGCTTCTCGGAAGTAATGCCCGAAAGCGGCTGGAACCAGTGCGCGTAGTGCGTCGCGCCCTTGGAGATGGCCCAGACCTTCATGGCATGGGCAACGGCGTTGGCCACATCCAGGTCGAGCGGCTCACCGCCCTCGAGGGTTGCAGCAAGGCGCTTCCAAATGTCCTTGGGGAGGTAGTCCTTCATGACTTCCTCAGAGAACACCATGGTCCCGAAGCGGTCAGTAAGATCGGCCATACGGAACTCCCTTCGTATCGGCACCGCGTGAGAAGCGGTGTTGATTACTAACGAACGAGTCATAGCTTAGACTCGCCGTGTTTCCGCGACATTACCGTTATGTTGCTGTCGCGAAACCAATCAATGAGGTTACCCTATCGAGGCGGCGTTGCCACCCTCAACAGCCAATCAACTGCATAAATTGCAGACCTCTCCCCATGGTTTAAGGGTAGTCAATTTGGGATGGAGCTCTATTAACTGGTATTTTGCATCAGATACCAGTCTTTATAGTCCGTGCCCAGATTAGCCGCTCTGTTATAGATAAAGCCGATAGCAAGGCATCTTTGATTGGTATCCTCAAATAGCGAGTGAAACTCCACCGTGACACAGTGGTGCTGTAGAATCCTTACAACACATCACACTATTACGTATCTAGAGGAGCACGATATGCGCGTCGACGAGGTTTTTAAGCAGGCAGCATCCCAGGGCACCGCACCCGTTTCGTTTGAGATGTTCCCGCCCAAGGGCGAGCTTACCCTCGACACGGCTCGCGAAGTGGCAGGCAATCTGTGCAAGCTTTCGCCGAGCTTTGTCTCGGTCACCTGCTCGGCTGGCGGCTCGGGCAACGGCGCCACCACCGCCCCCATCGCGCATATGATTACGAGCGAATTCGATACACCCTCGGTGGCACACCTTACCTGCGTGGGCCGCTCGCATGCCGATATCGCCGCCAAGATCGACGAGTATCGCACCACCGGCGTGGAAAACATCCTGGCCCTGCGTGGCGATCTCCCCGCCGGCGCGACCGAGGACGACAAGCCCGCCTCGGACTACGCCTACGCCCGCGACCTCGTCCCCGAGCTCGTCGACGCCGGCTTTTGCGTGGGCGCCGCAGCCTACCCCGAGGGCCACATTGCCTGTGAGGATCTCAACCTCTCGGTCGAACACCTCAAGCAAAAACAGGACGCCGGCGCAAGCTTCTTTGTGACGCAGCTCTTCTTTGATAACGAGTGCTTCTACCGTTTTCGCGAGCTTGCCGACAAGGCCGGCATCACCGTGCCCATTACCGCGGGCATCATGCCGTTTATGGGCAAGTCACAGATCAGCCGCATGGTCTTTATGTGCGGCGCGTCGCTGCCCTCCCCCGTCATCAAGATTCTCGCCAAGTACGAGAATGACCCCGAGAGCCTGCAGGCAGCTGGTGTAGATTATGCAGCCCGCCAGCTTTGCGACCTCAAGGAGCACGGCGCCGACGGCCTGCACCTGTACACTATGAACCGTCCTGCGATCGCCGCGACCATTATGGAGCGCCTGGGGTAATGGAAAAACCGCACATCGATACAACCACTGTCGAAGTGCCGGCCGACCTTGCGTCGCCGGCGCTTTACCGTGTCGATGCTGCGCACCATCCCCGTGTCGACCGTGCCGAGATGCTACGGTATCTGGGTTACGGCGGCCAGCAGATTGAGCCCGAACTGTCACGACGTATTGAGCTTGTCGTTGAACGTCTGGAACTGGACATTGAGCCCCGTGGCGTGCGCCGCGTATTTGCCGTCGATGCCACGGGCGTGGACGAGCAGGGCAAGCCTTGCATTCGCTTGGTCGGCACCAACGTTGAGCTGCGCGGTCGCGATATCTATCGACATCTCAAAGACGCCCGCTTTGCCGCGCTCATGGCATGCACCCTCGGCATGGACGCCGAGCGTCGCCTGCGCACCACGGGAGCCCAACATCCCCTAGAGGGCGCCGTGCTCGACGCCGCGTGCTCCGCTTACGCGGAAGCCGCCGTTGAGCAAATGGACCAGCAGGTCAAGACGGACGCCGCCGTTCATGGACTCGCCGGCAACTGGCGCTTTAGTCCCGGCTACGGCGACTGCCCACTCTCGGCCCAGCGCTCGATCGTCAATGCGCTCAACGCCACGCGGCTCATCGGGCTTACCGTCACACCCACCAGCCTGCTCATGCCCACCAAAAGCGTGACCGCGGTGATCGGCCTATTCGACGGCGAAGTCCACGACGCCCAGAGCCGCCCCACCTGCAATATCTGCCGCATGCGCGAGCACTGCCGCTTCCGCGCCGCCCACACCACCTGCTATTCCAGCCATTAGGAGCCCTCGATGTTTACTCCGCTTATCACTCATGATCTGGACGGCGCCGCGCTGGCGGCGCCTGTTGATGCCGCACGTCGCAACGGTGCCACGTACAAGACGCGCACGATCGACGATCTGCGCATTAAGGACGATCGCCTGCGTGCGGCCATCGATGGCACGGGACACCTGCTGTTCGACGGCGGCATGGGCACCATGTTGCAGGCCGCTGGCATGAAGGCGGGCGCCCTGCCCGAGCTGCTCAACTTTGAGGAGCCCCAGGTTATCACTGATATCCAACGTCAATATGTCGAGGCCGGCTGCGACGTGATTACCGCCAACACCTTTGGCGCCAACGCCCACAAGCTCGACGGTGCCGCCACCGTGGCAGACGTCTTTGCCGCGGCCGTCACCTGTGCCCGCGCGGCCGGCGCCCGCTACGTCGCCGGTGACATCGGCCCCATCGGCGCGTTGCTTCGCCCCTTGGGTACCCTCAGCTTCGACGAGGCCTACGACCTCTTTGCCGAGGAAGTGCGCGCCGGCGTCGCCGCGGGTGTGGACCTCTTTATTATCGAGACCATGACTGACCTTGCCGAGATCAAGGCGGCTGTCCTCGCCTGCCGCGAGAACTCCGACCTGCCCGTCTTTGCCACCATGACCTTTGAGGAAGACGGTCGCACCTTCCTGGGCACGAGTCCCGAGGTGGCCGCCATCACGCTCGACGCCATCGGCGCCGACGTTTTGGGCATCAACTGCAGCCAAGGACCGGCCGAGCTCCGGGGACTCGCCGCACGTATGCTCACCGTTACCGACAAGTCCATTATGGTGCAGGCCAACGCGGGGCTCCCCCGCGTGGACGATGACGGCAATACCGTCTTTGATATCCAGGCCCCCGAATACGCCAAGGCCGTCGCCGGCATGATTGAGGACGGCGTGAGCGTCGTGGGCGGTTGCTGCGGCACCACGCCGGCGCACATGGCGGCCTTGCGCACGCTTATCGACAACCACACGCCCAGCCCGCGCCGCCGCAAGCCCAGCATGTCGGTCACGAGCGCCCAAACGGTCGTGGACCTTCCCTGCGACGGCCACAAGATCGCCGTCATCGGCGAGCGCATCAACCCCACCGGCAAAAAGCGCCTGCAGCAGGCCCTGCGCGACGGCGACCTGGACTACGTTGTGAGCCAGGGCATCAGCCAGCAGGAACAGGGCGCCGACATTCTGGACGTCAACGTGGGCCTGCCCGAGATCGACGAGGTCAAGATCATCCAACAGGCGACCGAACAGCTCCAGGGCTCCACGCTGCTGCCGCTGCAGATCGACTCCACCGACCCCGCAGCCGTCGAGGCCGCCGTGCGCCGCTACGCCGGCAAGCCCATCATCAACTCGGTCAATGGCAAGCAGCAGATCATGGATGAGATCTTTCCGCTGGTCGCCCACTACGGCACCAACGTTGTCGGCCTTACGCTCGACGAAGGCGGCATCCCCGATACCGCCGAGGCCCGCTTCGCCATCGCCGAGCGCATCGTGGCCGAGGCCGCCCGCTACGGCATCGGCCCGGACCGCATCCTCATCGACTGTCTGGTCATGACCGCCTCGACTAATCAACGCCAGGCTGAGCAGATCCTACGCGCCATGTCCCTGTGCAAGGAGCGTCTGGGCGTCAAATGCGCGCTCGGCGTGTCGAACATCAGCTTTGGCCTGCCTGCCCGCCCGCTGCTGGGCTCGGTCTTTTTGGCCGCCGCCTTTGGCGCGGGCCTGGACGCCCCCATCATGAACCCGGGCTCCAAGCGCTTTATGGATACCGTCTACAGCTATCGCGTCCTGAGCGTTGAGGACGAGGGCTCGACCGGATACATCGAGCGCTACGCCGGCTGGACCGATCCGTACAAGATCGCCGCAAACCCGGCAGCAGCTCAGGCCGCATCGACCGACACCGTATCCGCTGCTGGCACCGCCGGCACCGACGGCAACGACGACCCAATTCGTCGCATGGTCGTCTCGGGCCGTAAGGGCGAGATCGCGACCGAGACTGAGCGCCTGCTGGCCGACCACGACGCTATGGATCTTATCAACAACCACTTTATCCCCGCCCTCGACGAGGTGGGCGTCCTCTTTGACCAGGGCAAGTTCTTCTTGCCGCAGCTCATGGCCTCGGCCGAGGCCGCACGTGTGGGCTTCGACACCATCAAGCGCCTGATGCCCGCCGGCGAGATTGCCGACAAGGGTAAGATCTGCGTGGCCACCGTCAAGGGCGATATCCACGACATCGGCAAGAACATCGTCAAAATGCTGCTCGATAACTACGGCTATACCGTCTTTGACCTAGGCCGTGACGTCGATCCGCAGGAGGTACTCAAGACCGTCAAGGAGCGCGATATCAAACTCGTCGGCCTCTCGGCGCTTATGACTACCACGGTCGTCGCCATGGAGGAGACCATCAAGCTGCTTCATTCCGAGGTGCCGGGCGTCAAGATCATCGTGGGCGGCGCCGTACTCACCCCCGAATACGCCAAGCAGATCGGCGCGGACTACTACGCCAAGGACGCCGCCGAGAGCGCGCGCATCGCCGAAGAGGTCTTTGGGCAGTAACACAACGGAAACAACCGAGCACCAAAACGTGCCGCATGCGCCACTTGGCACGTGCGGCACGTTAGAATAGATAAGACTATGCTCGTTTTGGCAGATAGGAGCGCAAGGATGGCGATCACGCCCGCAGAAATCGCGGAAACCCGCGGCATGGTTGAGGAGCAGAACCTCGACATCAGGACCATCACCATGGGTGTTTCTCTCATGGGTTGCGGTGACGAGAACCTCGACCGCATGTGCACGAAGATCTACGACCACGTGACGCACACGGCTGAGCATCTGGTCGAGACCGCCGAGAACCTCGAGCGCGAGTACGGTATCCCCATCGTCAACAAGCGCGTTTCCGTCACCCCGGTGGCGCAGATCGCCGCGTGCTGCAAGGATGAGGACCTCACCCCCATCGCGTATGCCCTCGACCGCGCGGCCGAGACGCTCGGCATCGATTACCTGGGCGGCTTCTCCGCACTCGTCCAGAAGGGCATCGGCGACGCCGACCGCCGCGTCATCCAGTCCATCCCCCAGGCGCTCGCCACTACGAGCCGCGTCTGCTCCAGCGTAAACGTCGCCAGCCTACGCGCCGGCATCAACATGGACGCTGTGCTCATGGCCGCCCAGACCATCATCGATGCCGCCAAACTCACGGCCGACCAGGATTCCGTCGGCGCTTCCAAGTTTGTCTGCTTTGCCAACATGGTCGAGGACTCCCCGTTTATGGCGGGCGCCGTCCACGGCGGTGGCGAGGCCGACGCCGTCATCAACGTTGGTGTCTCGGGCCCCGGCGTTATGGCTGCTGCCTTGGAGACGCTCCCCGACTCCGCCTCGATGATGGAAGTCGCCGAAAAGATTAAGCAGACCGCCTTTAAGATCACCCGTGCCGGCGAGCTCATGAGCCGCGAGGCCGCCCGCCGTCTGGGTGTCGAGAAAGGCATTGTCGACCTGTCACTGGCTCCCACGCCTGCCATCGGCGACTCCGTTGCCCGTATCCTCGAGATCATCGGCGTGGGCACCTGCGGTGGCCCCGGCACGACCTGCGCGCTCGCCATGCTCAACGATGCCGTCAAGAAGGGCGGCGTCATGGCCAGCTCCAGCGTGGGCGGTCTCTCCGGCGCCTTTATCCCCGTGTCCGAGGATGCCGGCATGATCGCCGCCGTCGAGGCCGGTGCGCTTTCGCTCGAGAAGCTCGAGGCCATGACCTGCGTGTGCTCCGTTGGCCTGGACATGATTGCCATCCCCGGCGACACCCCGGTCGAGACCATCGCCGGCATCATCGCCGACGAGATGGCCATCGGCGTCATCAACAACAAGACCACGGCCGTCCGCGTGATTCCCGCCATTGGCAAGGGCGTGGGCGACTGCGTCGAGTACGGCGGCCTGTTCGGCCGTGCGCCCATCATGCCGGTGAACCCCAACGCCGGCACCGTGCTTGCCCACCGTGGTGGACGCTTCCCGGCGCCGCTGAACTCGCTGAAGAACTAGCTGAGGGGGACTGGCGAGGAGCCCCGGGGAGGGCAAATATATAAGGTCGCCTGCTCGGACAGTCCTGACTCGCACGGAGAGCACATTAAGTGCTCTCCGGCTCGTGCGGAACTCGCGATCGACCTTATATATTTGCCCTCCCCGGGGCTCCCGCACAACGGGACCTCAGTTGGGTTCTATCCCGGTTGCAGTTGCTTCGCTCCTGCACCACTTGGCTGGTGCGGCGGTTTGGCGTTGGAACGGTTCTTTTTCTGATATATGCTGGTTGCGGCTCTTCTTTTGGGGGGAGTCGCTTTTTTGTTGTGAGGGGGATAGCCCGTGGCTGATAGTGTAATTCAATCTGAGCTGCTTGCTGCGGATTGGAATGGCGAATGGATGCGTCTGCAAGCTGCTCGGCGGCGGGCTGATGATTCTTTTGAGTGGGATAAGCGAGCTCGGCATTTTCGGCCGCTTGAGACTGCTCCGTATGCCCGGGACTTTATGAAGCTGTTGGCGTTAAAGCCTGGTGAATCTGTGCTTGATATGGGGTGTGGGGCTGGGTCGATTGCTATTCCGCTTGCTCAGGCTGGGCATTCCGTGATTGTTGCCGACTTCTCTCCTGCCATGTTGGGCACCCTTGATGCCGGCATTGAGTATTACGGGCTCGAGGATCTTATTACACCGCTTGAGCTTGCTTGGGATGACGATTGGGATCTGGTTGGGCCGGTTGCCAAGGCTGTAGATGTTGCCTTTGCCAGTCGCTCTGTCACCACGAGCAACCTAAAAGGCGCACTTGTCAAGCTTGACCGTACGGCTCGTCGGCGTTGCGCTGTCACGATGGTCGCCAACTCCAGCCCGCGCTATGACCTGCACCTGATGAACGCCATCGGTGCCTCGGTTACCTGCAGTAATGGCTTTGTGTATGCTTTTAATATCCTCATTCAGATGGGTGCCCTGCCGCAGGTTACGTACTTTGAATCGCCCCGTCGCGACACCTTCGATAGCCTTGAGGCGGGCGTAGCAGATTTTTCCCGTATGCTCGAGCATGGCAACGAGGATAAGATCGACCGCCTGCGCGACTACATCGCTCAACACATGATTGAGAATCCCCGTGCCGGCGAGCCGGGCTCCAAGGGCGTGCCGCAGGGACGCTACATGCTCGACCACGTCCGCAAGGTCCGTTGGGCGTTTATTGCATGGGAGCCGGTCTCTGCGCCCAGCTCATAGCCTGTTCGCAGCCCGCACTGCCCACTCACTCGGCATCCGCATTCTTTTTGAACTGGGCAAACGCGCTCCACACCGCACCGTTCCTGCGCTATCGTGGGACAGCTCACGTAAATTAAGGCCCCGTCGCGGGGCGCCCCATACATAGAAAGCGAGAACCCATGGCACTGACAGGAGCCCAGGTCAAGCAGCTTCGCAGCATGGCCCATCACCTCAACCCCGCCATCATCATCGGCAAGTCCGATGTCAACGAGGGCACCGTCGAGCAGACGGTCGCCTACCTGGAGAAGCACGAGCTCGTTAAGTGCTCCGTGCTCGATGGCTCCAGCCTTTCCGCCCGCGAGGCCGCCGAGGAGCTCGCCGAGCGTTGCCACGCCGAGGTCGTCCAGGTCATCGGCCGCAAGTTCTCACTGTATCGCGAGTCCTCGCGCAAGGACATCGAGAAGATCAAGCTCGTCTAAGAGCCAATGATCCGGCGATCCAACACATAGCAAGCTTACGGGTGCCCAAGTACTTCGGGCGCCCGTTTTTTATCGCTCGACCAGCACGCGATTGAGCCGCCCCTCCACCAAGCGCTCGTATAGACGCCGCGTCTCGGGCTCGGGCACGCCATTGACCTGCTCCCTCAGGTGGTGCATATGCCCGCTGTACAGCTCGACGATATCGCGCCGCCGCCCCGCCGCACTGTAGACGCGCATGGCGCAGCGCACCATATCCTCACGCGCCGTTTCCTGCCGAAGCCCCGACTCCGCCAGCCAAATCGCCGACTGCAGATCGTTTTCTTCTAGAGCGGCATTTGCTCCCTTAATCATGCAATCGATGTACTTTGACTGCATAATGCGCCGCATGCGCAAAAAGTAGGTGGGATTACAGCCATTGGGAACATACAGCGGTCCGGCATAAAGCTGCTCAATCTTAAGGCACAGCTCAACTATATGGGGCCCGCGCGCACCCGTGCGATTTCCCAAAACCTCGCGGCTTATCTGATCAAACAGCCGTACATCGGTCTTGACGTAGTCGCCGTTGAGCCCAATGCATTCATTTTGGATGAGCACACATGACTTGCCATCCGGCGTCGGCCCCAAAGCCGACCGCAAGCGCGATATCGTCGAGTACAGGTTGTTGCGGGCGCTATTAAACTCGGCATGGGGCCACAGCTCCATGGCCAGCGTCTCACGATCGACGAGCGCATCCATGCCCAGCGCAAGCCGCTCGGCAAGCGTCGCCGCCTTCTTGCGGCGCCACATTTTATCCGTGATGGGAAACCCGTCGCGCTCGGCGCGAAACGCACCAAACATGCGAATCTCGATATGGTCGATGGTATCAACGGCTTCAACCTCGCCGGCCTGGAACAGGCGCTCACCCTCTCCTTCCAAATCGTCGCGCAGCGAGTACCGCGACAGCTCGCGCACGGGAAGCTTCTTGCGTATCCTGCCCGCCGGCTCGCCCAGACAATGCATGGCAAGGCGCGCAAAGAGCCGATACGATGGCTCTAGAATCCCCGTACGATTCATGGACATCCAGGCCGCAAGGTCGCTGTCTCGGCCCGCACAGGCCAAATGCAGTGCCACCATCCAGGCCTCCGCTCCACCAACCTGCGTCTGGCTTATATCGAGTAGCTCCGCTTCCTCGCGCACCGAAACCATCGAGGTATTACGTAGATATGCCGCGCGCTCCAGCAGCAATGCGTTATCGCGCATGTACGCAATCGACTCCTCGGCAAGTTTGAGCACTTGGACCGCACGGAACCTTGCATTAACCGGCCGTCCCTCTGCCAGCGACTGCCAGCCTTCTAGCAACAGGCCAAACAGCTGAATCTGGTTGTCGCGCATGCGCACGGCAAAACGATCGAGCTCGTTGAACGCCGCGTCGTCGGTTACCGGCAAGCCGGAAAGGAGCCGCCGTGCCGCCAACACCATGCGTACCCAGATAGCCATCGCCTTAAGCCCACGTACGTCGAGCGCCTCCCGCACCACCGCCATCTCGTCGTCGCGCTCGTCGGTTCCCGCAAACGACCCGTCAAAGAGCTCCACCAGCATGCTATCGGCCCGTATAACAATCCCCGCGATGTCGAGCTCGCAGTCGTAGGCCTTGCTCGTTTTGAGCTGTTGTAGAACGCCGCCGTCATTTCCCCGCTCGGTCAGACAGCGTTTGACCTCGATATGCGCAGACAACATATCGAGTGCGGTATGGGATGTCTCGATTTCTGGCACGGCCAGGTTCGTAGGAAGCCCAAGCCCGTTGTCCCCATAGCAAACAGCCGTCAGTGTCTGGGCCACCCTCCATGAAACAGGGTCTATTTCGCAGGCCGCCCGTTCGCCCCCGCGTTCGATGACCGATGCCATATAGCGAGCGAGCTTTGTATTGGACACGCTGACCGCTGCCAGATATACGCCAAGCGCCTCGGCAGGCGTTGGCTCTGGAGCCGGATCGTCGGCATCGATTGTGCCCAGCGCTGCTCGGCAGATATCGGCCCCGTGTCCCGTCAGAGCAAGATCGACCCCATACTGCCCAGCAAGTTCAAGGACCGCTTCACGGTCCAAAAAGGCGTCCGCCAGGCCCATCGCCGCATCGCATCGGCCCGCCTTAAGCAAAATCCGGGCCGCCCTCGGAACAAGTTCGGGGCGAACCTCGGCCACCAACTTACGCAAGCGCAAGCGTCCGTTATCCTCCGTGCCCAGACACGTAAAACTCCGCTCGGAGGGATCCAAGCCAAAGATCGGGTAGTCGCGTACAAAGTAGGACTGGTCGACCATCGACAGCCTCACCCCGCAAGCCTCGAGTTCTGCAATATTGCCCTCGCCCATCAAAACCATGAGACATGCCACGCAAAACAGCGCATTATTGTCGAGCGAAGCCAGATCGACAAGTGCCGCGCCATATACGTTGACAATCTCGTTTTCGAGCAGACCGGCTACGTCGCCTTGGCCATACAGACCCGTCTGCAATGCCGAAACGAGTTCGGGCACACCCTGCGTGAGCTGATAAAAGTCGAGCGATGTGCTGATCGAAAACGCCGATGCCCACGCCGAATACTCATAGGCATGCACCTTGAGCATCTGCGCATTGATCTTAACCGAATCGCCCAGCCCATGAATCAGCTGACGATTTGAAGGACGGCAGGAGATAAAGACCCCTATCCCCATAGCGCGCAGGCTGCGAATCCTGTCGATGAGGTCTTCGGTATCGTGCTGATCGAGGTTTGGCACATTATCAATCGCGATAAGGGAGTGCGGTTTGTCTTTGAGTTCTTCGGCAACCACCTCAAGCTGCATAAACACCTCGCGCCCAGTGGCGCGATCGGCCTCGATAATCCGCACGGGGCCTCGCGTCGGGTCGCATTTAACCTCATGGGTGTACTGCAGCAGCACCGAGGTCTTCCCAAACCCGTCGGGCGCATAAAGAACCACGATGCCGGCCTTTCGGCCCTTGGCGATAAGCTCATTCATCAAGCGTTCGCGTCGCACCATATAGCCTCCGCCCAGCGGCATCAGCTCGAGGTCGTCTATACCGCTCAAATCGTTTACCATGCCCGCTCCTCAACTCGACCGTATGGACACTGTAGCCGCAAGACCATACAAGTCGCGCTATGAATAGAGCGACCTTGTGTTTTAGGTTGTCTTTTGGTACGCAAGCGGCAAGTTTTTGTACAGCGAGGGCCGATTGTTATTAATCCCCCGACTAATCGGTCTTTAAGCAGGTAAATGAGCTTGTCAGCTTGTCCCATCTAAGCGGCAGTGTAACGCAGATGAACAAGGTTCAGCCATGTCATTCAACTCGCCTAGCACCCGCTACCGTCTACGACCTTCTAGTGGCATTTTTGCATAGAATCTGGTATGGAATGAATCAAGCTGTTGGACATCTGGCGTTCGTCAAGCTTACGGCAAGATTTTGGTCAAGTGGGCGGAAAGGGGTAGCAAAAAGGCCCCCGCAAAGCGGAGGCCTTAATCAAGGCTATGTCGAGGTGCAGGATTCGCGCTACTCGCAGAGCGAAAGGGCGGCCTCGTCGGCAACGACAACGCAGTTGGTGTGCAGCTGCAGGATCGAAGCCGGGCACTCGGGCGTAACCGGACCATAGCACATGTCATGCACGGCCTGAGCCTTGGCCTCGCCGTTGGCGACGACCAGGATCATGCGGGCATACATGATGGTCTGAGTGCCCATGGTGTAGGCCTGACGGGGAACATCGTCGATGCTGTCAAACAGGCGGCTGTTGGCCTGAATGGTGCTCTCGGTGAGGTCGACGCAGTGCGTACCCTTGGAAAAGTGGTCATCGGGCTCGTTGAAGCCGATGTGGCCGTTGTTGCCAATGCCGAGCAACTGCAGATCCGGGTAACCGGCGGCCGCGACGATCTTGTCGTACTCAGAGCAGGCAGTGGCGGCGTCGGGGTTGGAACCATCGGGCACATGCGTGTTGTTCAGGTCAATGTTGATGTGATCGAAGAAGTTCTCACGCATGAAGTAGTGATAGCTCTGGGGATCGTCGTGCGAAAGGCCGCGATACTCGTCCAGGTTGTAGGTGCTGACCTCGGCAAAGTCGACGTCGCCCTTCTTGTACCAAGCAGCGAGCTGCTTGTAGGCACCGATCGGGGTGGAGCCGGTGGCAAGACCCAGCACACAGTCGGGCTTGAGGATAACCTGGGCCGAGATGATATTAGCGGCCTTGCGGCTCATATCCTCGTAGTCTTTAGCTTTAATGATCTTCATTACGCGTCCTTTCTCGTACAAGAGAGGCAAGGCTCCCTTACAAGCACTTGCCCGCGGCCCGCGTCGGCCGCAACCAACGTGTGCGGCCACCAGGGCGAGGTCGCGTAATGTATGTGTCTCGTGTCTAGCCGCGTCGAGGCCCCTGCCCGTCCACGGTGACCCAAAGCCTTTTAGCTTCGGACAAATCCCATCTTGCCACTGAGGGCGTCCTCTTTCAAGGGCGCCCTCCGTAAACGTGTTTGAATTGTAGACTAATGGCCACGTGCACTTGCTAGCGCTCGCGAGCAACGATGAGCTGGTCCATCTCTTCGACATGCACGCCAACGGAGCCCTTGATGCTCGAGAACTCAACGGAGTTGCACACCAAGATGGGAACCGTCACATCGTAGCCCTCGGCAGCAATTGCCTCGCGATCGAACTCAATGAGCACATCGCCCTTATGGACGATGTCACCCACTTGCGCATGTACGGTAAAGTGCTTGCCCTCGAGCTGAACAGTGTCCAAACCAACGTGGATGAGCACGTCCAAGCCATCGACCGTGTTAAGCGCAACGGCGTGTCCCGTGGGAAAAATAGCCTCGACCTTGGCATCAGCCGGTGCAATCACACGCGTTCCGGTGGGCTGAATCGCCACGCCCTGGCCCAAAAGGCCGGTGGCAAACGTCTGGTCGTTTACCTCGGAAAGCGGAATGACGTCGCCCGAGATGGGAGCATCCAGCGTAAGGACTCGACCACGCATACCAAAAGACCTTAGGACTTTAGTGAACATGCTCCCCCTCGGACATACCAATCAATCAAAATAACTTTAACAGTTTACCACTTGGCAACGGTTTTTGACCATTAGGGAAGTTCGCGCTTGACAACCTCGACGATGTCGTCGACAACGCGCTGGGTCAGCTCATGCGTCTCGGCCTCGGCCATCACGCGGACCAGCGGCTCGGTACCGCTCGGGCGCACCAGAATGCGGCCACGGCCGTCAAGCTCCTTCTCGGCAGCAGCGACGGCATCCCAGATGGGCTGGCAATCGTCCAGACCAGCCTTGTTGTCCGAATGCACGTTGACGAGTACCTGCGGGTACTTCTTCATGATGCCGGCAAGATCGGTGAGGGTGCGACCGGTGCGCTTGAGCACGGCCAGCAGCTGCAGAGCCGTCACCAGGCCGTCACCGGTGGTGTTGTGCTCCAGGAAAATGATGTGACCGGACTGCTCGCCGCCGATGACGGCGCCGTCCGCGAGCATGCGCTCCAGAACGTAGCGGTCGCCCACGGCGGTCTGAACCATCTCGAAGCCCTGCTCCTTCATAGCGATGGAGAAGCCCAGGTTGCACATGACGGTCGAGACGATCTCGGAGTTGGCGAGCTTGCCGCGAGCGGCGAGGTCAGAACCGCAGATAGCCAGGATGTAGTCACCGTCGATCTCATTGCCCTCGCTGTCCACGAACAGTACGCGGTCGGCGTCGCCGTCGTGGGCCAGACCGATATCAGCATGGGTGCGCAGCACGAGCTCGCGCAGGGGCTCGAGGTGCGTAGAGCCGCACTCGACATTGATGTCGGTACCGCAATAATCGGTGTTGATAGCGTGCACCGTGGCACCCAGGCGCTGCAGCGCGGCGGGCGTGGTCTGACAGGAAGCACCGTGACCGCAGTCGACGGCAACGACCAGGCCATCGAGCCTCAGGCCATCAAGCGTATCGATGGCGTGGTCGACGTATGCCTTGCGGGCGTCCTTCATCTTGATGATGTGGCCCACGCCGGCACCGGTCGGCAGCGTATCGGCAGCCATGGCTTCCTCGGACATGACCCAGGCGCTGATCTCTTCCTCGACCGCATCGGGAAGCTTCATACCCTTGCGGCTAAAGAACTTGATGCCGTTGAACTCCGGCGGATTGTGCGAAGCAGAGATGACGATGCCGCCGTCGAGCTCGTTCTGAACGGTGAGCAGTGCCACGGCAGGCGTGGGGATAACGCCGCAGCAATGCGGGCGGCCGCCCTCGGCCATAATGCCGGCGGTCAGAGCGCTCTCGAGCATGGTGCCCGAAAGACGCGTGTCGCGGCCGATGCAGATATCCGGACCAAGGAACTTGGTCGCCGCGCGGCCCAGACGAAACGCGAGGTCGCACGAAAGATCGGCGTTGGCGACGCCACGGACGCCGTCGGTACCGAAGATGTTCTGGGGCATAGGATTGCTCCTTCCCTAGCAGGCGATATGCAACCGCCCACCCTAGTCGAAAAAGAAAAGCGGGACCCGCCGAGGAATCGGCAGGCCCCGCTTGTACATTGTATCTCGAAAGGAGATAAAACCTTAGCGCTTGGAGAACTGGGGAGCGCGGCGGGCCTTCTTGAGGCCGTACTTCTTGCGCTCGACCACGCGAGCATCGCGCGTAAGGAAACCGGCCTTCTTGAGGTCAGCACGGTAGTCGCCAGCGTTCAGAAGAGCGCGAGCGATGCCCAGGCGCAGAGCGCCGGACTGACCGGAGATGCCGCCGCCATCGCACAGAGCGATAACGTCGAACTGACCGGCGGTGTCGGTCACCTTGAAGGGAGCAAGGGCGTTCTCAACGAGCTGATGACGGCCGAAATACTGCTCGGCGTCACGCTTGTTGATGGTCACCTTGCCGGTGCCGGGGACGAGACGGACGCGGGCGACGGCGTTCTTACGACGGCCGGTACCCTGGTAGACAACGGTGTTCTCAGCCATCTTTAAGCCTCCAGCTCAATCTTCGTGGGGTTCTGGGCAGCATGCGGATGCTCGGCACCAGCGTAGACCTTAAGCTTGGTCATCTGGGCACGACCGAGGGTGGTCTTGGGCAGCATACCGCGAACGGCGCGCTCGATGACCTTCTCCGGGTGCTTCTCCATAGCCTGGCGGAAGCTCTCAGCCTTGAGGCCGCCGTTGTAGCCGCTGTGGCGATAATAGGTCTTCGTGTCGGCCTTGTTACCGGTAAGCTGGACCTTATCGGCGTTGATGACGACAACGAAGTCGCCGCAGTCGCTGTTGGGCGTGAACTGGGGCTTGTTCTTACCGCGCAGGATCATTGCGATCTGGGTGGCAAGACGGCCCAGGACAGCACCATCGGCGTCGACGAGAACCCAGTTGCGCTGGACCTCGCCCTGCTTGGCGTAGTGAGTCGATTTCGAAATCACTTAGACTCCTCCATGTACAGTACGTGTTGTTACAGAGATTCACGGGGCTCTGCAAGTAACCCGTCCATATTACCCCGCTCGCCGTACGAGTCAACAGGTATTTTGGCTCCGACCAGAGTTTCTGCACATGTCGTCCACGAGCCGTAATTTTCCAGCTCTTTAGCTGTTGTCATTTTTTGAGGGTTCGCCGTCGCTAGCGCTCAACGAACTCTTGGATTTCCGCGAGCAGGCACTTTGCCTCCTGACGGCCCTGGATATACAGGTCCAAAAGCTTTGCCGGATCGTGCTCGACATGGCCGACCTCGACCGGCTTTTGCGGAGCGACGACCAACGCACGGCCCTCGCGCTCATACTTCCACAGGTGCATGCGCTGGATGTTGTAACGGTCATGGCGCGTCTCGATAGCCTCGAGCAGATAGGGGTAGTCGGCATAACGCGCACGCGCGGCCGGCAAAAACTCGTAGGGCTTTTTCTCATACGAACGGTCCTGCGTGACGATGACGACCGCACGGTCGAAGCCCGCCTCCTCGAGCACATGCTCGATAGGGACCGAATCGGCCACGCCGCCGTCGACGTATTTGTGCCCGTCAATCTCGACCGGCGGCGTCACCAGCGGCAGCGAGGTCGATGCGCGCACAGCGTCGAGATCGAGCACGGCGCTTTTGACCGGCAGGTAGGCAGCGGTTCCAAACAGCATGTCCGTCGCGACGGCGTACATCTCGATGGGGCTCGCGTCGAACGTCTCATTGTCAAAGGGATCCAGGCGGTCCTGGACATCGTTGAAGATAAAGTCGTAACCCACAATAGAGCCCGTGGACGCAAACGATGCGGCGCCCATGAAGCGGCTGTCGTTGCAGAAAGCCAGGTTGATGCGGTTGGCACGACCGATCTGGTGCGACTTGTAGTTCACGCCGTTGAGGGCGCCGGCCGATACACCGTAGACAGCCGGAATCTCGACGCCAGCCTCCATGAGAACGTCGAGCACGCCCGCGGTAAACTGCCCGCGAAAACTACCGCCCTCCAGGACGAGCGCGACCTTGCCGGCATTCTTTGCCTTATCTTCTGCAGTCATATTGACCTCCTGCGATTGCGTTTTGGCCTTCTTCTACCCAGTTTTGGGATGGCGAGAGCGCAGGTTTTTTGAGGCGGCAAGTGAAGCGGAAAGTGTGTCCCAGTTTGAGGCGAGATTCCGGGATGCGCTTTCCGCTTGGACCGCCGCTGGGAAAGCGCGTCCCGTTCTGAGCGCGGATTCCGGGATGAACTTTCCGCTAGCCATTCATTTGGAAACTGCATCCCATTCCGAACGAGGATTCCGGGATGTACTTTCCGCTTGAGCTGCCATTGGGAAAGCATATCCCACTCTACGGCTCGATTCCGGGTCGCAGTTTCCGCTTGAGGCATCATCCGGAAACTACATCCCAGTCTGAGCGCGGATTCCGGGATGGACTTTCCGCCTGGGCCGCCATTGGGAAAGCGTGTCCCGGTCTGCGTTGCCAAGGCGTTTTCTTTACGGCCGCGCCCTGCATAGAGTTCGATTCTCCGCGGTTTGGGGAATCCGTTGATGGGTTGAGGCCGGGGCAAGACGCCCGATCGGCATCGCATCTATATCTAGCTGGGGCATTGCGCGGAGAATCCGCGTATTTGCTTCGCAAATCCGCACCGGCTTCGGCCGCCTGCCGGCGTCCTCACCCGCGGGCTAAAAACGCTCACGCCCTGCACAGAGTTCGATTCTCCGCGGTGCGGACTAGAAATAAAAAGGCAGGTAGATACGAATATCTACCTGCCTGTTACTTCTGGTGGAGGCGCGGAGAATCGAACTCCGGTCCGCGAAAGCCCCCTGATTGGCATCTCCAAGCTCAGTCGCTGGTTTAGTCTCGGACGCTTTGCGCGCAGCGACACGCTCGCGGCGTCCTAACCGGTTCGGTCTTAGCCTGCGCCATACCGATTACGTGCGCAGGAGCATTCCCCTAAAATGACGTCGCGCCGGTGTCGGGGAAATCACCGGGTTGACGCGCCGCTATAAATTAAGCAGCGAGAGCCATAGGCTCAAAAGAAGAGTTGTTGTCAATTCAATTTGACGGTACCCCTGTTTAACGAGGCGAGGAGACCTCGGCTTGCTTCCTCTCTCAGAGCTATCGTGTCGAAACCAGTCGCCCCCGAATGTCGGGAAAGTCTGGATGGCATTGGGCACGAGCACCCAACACCCGTCGACTTTTCAAAGAACATGCAGGGCGAGCCCCGCTTGTGGAGTGTTATCTTACCACGTTCTGAAAGCGGACAGCTGTTCTATGCACGAGCTGTGAAGACCCCAATGTGCGCCGCACTTCGCACTTTTGTTACCGATCGCGTCACGTATATTTTCGCCAAGCAAAATTGACCCGTCGAAAGGACCGTTATGGATACCAAGCAGCAACTCGTCAATGCCCTCGCAGGCCTGGGCTCAACCATTACCGAAGCTATGGATGTCATCGAAGGCTTTGTCCCCTGCGGACATCCCGCCCTCACGGTGTCGAACGCACTCGTCGCGCTGGACGCCGACGATAATGCAGCTCTCGCCCAGCAGCTTGAGACCGTCGAGGGCTTTATCGACCACGTGAGCGAAAACCGCGACGTGACCGCCTACCACGGCGTCGAGGTCGAGCTCGCGGGTCCCAAAGCCGATCTGCTCGCAGCAATCCGCGAGGTAGGCGCCCTTATGCAGACCGCAGGCGTCAAGAACACCCAAGTCAACGAGTGGGTCTACCGCAGTCTGGCAGCACTCGACAGTTCCGACGAAAAGGCAGCCGAGCAGCTCGCAGAAAGTCCCGCCATTAAGGCAGCGCTTTTGTAATTAAAGGATGCGTGGCCTTCTGAGCGCCGACGTTCCGAAGGCCACGCAGACAGCCAGGCGCTATCGGGACACCCGCCCACCACGCTCGGCCAAAGCAAGAATCGGCATCATTTGGCGCGGGGTCTTTGCTGCAAGATCGGCATGTTCGAGCAGCTTGGGATCGTTGGTCACCAAGTAATCGACCTGTGCGCGCTTGCACGCGGCGAGCACCAAGTTGTCCTCGTAATCGCGATGGAGCGTCAGATATTTGTCGGCTAGCCACAGATCGGATGCATCCGCGCCCACGGCCGTGGCGTTTTCGGTCATGTTCCGAACAAACGCCAACGCCGCATCGCCAATTGCGCGGGCAGATGCCTCGTCGAGCGCTCCCCCACTGGCAAGAACGCTACGCTTCAGCTCGTGTTGGACAACGTACAGCACGTCCTTGGCGATATGCACCGGAAAGAACAGCAATGCCCCCGCCTCCGTCGCCTGCCCAATAAACGCACGTGCGGCAAGCGACTCGGCATGGTCGGCGCAAAACGAATCGACCCATACGTTGGCGTCCACCATTATTTTGAGGGGAGACCCGCTCACAGGATCATCCCCTTTTGGCGGTAGCGCTCGTCCATGGCTTCGGAATAGATTGCGTCCCAATCACGATCGTCGGACACGGACGACGTAGCGATGCCCAGGTCCGCGTAAAGCTGATCCGCCGCCGCCCATGATGCGGCGAACGGAGTATCGTGCGCGACGGTCTGCTGCCGGTCGTCGACGGCCGCAAGCACTTCCTCGCACTGACCGCCACCCTGCGCGACCTTGGCCACCACCTTTTTGATAAGCTCGGGCAGTGATCTGCCCGAAAGCCGCAACACTTCCTCCGCATGATCCTTGACCTGGCGATCCACGCGAACGTTCACCTGCGCCATGCCGCTAACAGCACCCACGTCGATCTTGCTCCCTTCAATTGCTAGCCTTGCTAGCAACACTATATAGAGAAGTTAGCAAATGTTCAAATGCAAAAGGCCTGCGCCCGGACGACACCGATGCCGTCTGGGCGCAGGCCAGATAACGTGGGCGAACACGTCTGCTAGCGCAGATACGCCTTCGCGTTGCTCAGGCTGTAGGCAATCGTCGAGCCGTTGTGCAGTAGTGACGACGTCTGCGGAGTGATCATGCCGGTAATACCCAATGCCAACAGCGCCGAGTTGGTGAGCATCACCTTGGAATACGAACTCGTCAGACGGTCGATAAGCCCCTGGCTCATGCGGCGCAGGCGCACGATTGCGGCCAGATCCGTATCGGTCAGGATGATATCGGCGACCTCCTTGGCGATGTCGCTTCCGCCACCCATCGCCAGGCCCACGTCGGCTAAACCGAGCGCCGGCGAATCGTTGACGCCGTCGCCCACCATGGCAACGTGGCGCCCCTCACGCTTAATCCGCTCCACATAAGCGTACTTGTCCTCAGGCAGCAGTTCGGCCTTGAACTCGTCGACTCCCGCCTCGCGAGCAATGCGCTCGGCCGTGCGCTCCGAGTCGCCCGTGAGCATGACCACGTGCTTAACGCCCAACGCATGCAGGTCGGCGATGGCCTCACGGACCCCGGGCTTAAGCGGGTCCTCGATACCGAGCACGCCCACAACGGTACCGTCGACCGCCAGATATAGCGGCGACAGGCCCTGCATCTGGAGCTCGATTTGCTCCTTGATGTCGGACTCGAGCTGCGCACCCTCATCCTCAAACACAAAGTGCGCCGAGCCGATAATCGCGCGACGTCCCTCGATGGACGAAGCGATGCCGTGTGCCACGATATACTCGACCGCAGCATGGCGCTCGCGGTGCTCGAGCCCGCGCTCGCGGGCGGCGTTGACCACGGCACGCGCCACCGGATGCGGGAAATGCTCCTCCAAGCAGGCAGAAAGGCGCAGGATCTCGTCCTCGCTCCAGCCATCGGTGGTGAGCACGCAGGCAAGACGCGGCTGTGCCTCGGTGAGCGTGCCGGTCTTATCAAACACAATGGTGTCGGCCTTGGCAAACGACTCAAAGTACTTCGCGCCCTTGACCATGACGCCCATCTTGGCAGCGTCGCTCATGGCAGTCATGACGGCGACGGAACCCGTGAGTTTGAGTGCGCACGAGTAGTCGACCATCAGCGCCGCCGAGGTCTTGATGAGGCTGCGGGTGGTAAGCGCAACCAGGCCCGCGAGCAGGAAGTTCCACGGGACGATCTTGTTGGCAAGGTCCTCCATGTGCGACTGGCCCTCGGACTTGAGCGAATCGGCCGTCTGCACGAGTGAGACGATCGAGCGCAGCTTGGTTTGCGCCGTATTGGCGCGCACACGCACCAAGATGCTGCCATCTTCCACGACGGTGCCGGCGAACACGTCGTCGCCCACGCTGCGCTCGACGGCCAGCGGCTCGCCAGTCAGGGTCGCCTGGTTGACCATAGCGCTCCCCTGCTCGACAACACCGTCGATGCAGATGGACATGCCAGTGCGTACGGCGACCAGATCGCCGGGCTCGAGCTCGGTGGCGGCAACGCTTACCTCAGTGTCGCCGACCACTTTTTGTGCCTTATCGGGCACGTCGAGCAGCGAGTTGATGAGCTCGTTTTCGCTCATGGCGCGCGTGTAGTCCTCAAGCAGCTCGCCCACGTTGAGCAGGAACATCGTCTGGCCCGCGGTGTCGACGTCGCGTTTGACAAACGAGATGCCGATGGCCGAAGCGTCGAGCACAGGAACGGTCAGGCGTGGCTGCGCCAGCTCATGAAGGGCAGCGCGCAAAAAGGTCACGTAACCGGCCACGACAAACACCGCACGCAGGGGCGTGGGCAAGAACCAGCGACGTGCGTAATGGGCACCGACGAGTGTCGCCAGATCCATGACGAGCTTGTGCTTGCGCGGCTCAAGTTGCATCACGTAGCCCGACTTGGCATCGGCGATAGCTTGAGCATCGAGTGCGCCCAAGGCGTCGAGCACGCTTACGCGGCGCGGCTCGTCGTATTCCAGCGCCATCTGGCCAATACGGCCATACACGCGCACTTTGCGCACGCCATCGATTTCGCTGCTGAGCTTAAGAAGTGCGTCGAGATCGCTCTCTGGCACAGGACCCGCCAATTGAAGACGGGTCCTGCCGGGGATCTCGCTAATAATCGAGAATCTCATAGTTTGTGCCTGGGAGTGTTACTCGGCTGCCTCATCAGCAGCGGCCTCGCTCTGGGTGATGTAGGCCGCCTCGGCAACCATGTCATCGACATTGGCCTTGGCCTGCTCGACCATGTCCTGGTAGCAGTTCTTGACGCGCATACCGCACGCGATGCCCTGCACGCAGGCGTTCTTTACCGGAGCGCTGGTGAGCAGCTTGATGCCGGCCGTGCCAAGCAGAAAACCGCCACCGACAAGCAAGGTGTTAAACGTCGACTTCTTCATGTTGCTTCTCCCTTTTGCCGCATTGGACGCGGCACGGTGCCTCAGCACCCGAGTAAACAAGTTTGCTCGAGCACACTTTTGGAAAATAGTTTAGTTTATCTAACTATTAAGGTCAACAAAGGTTAACTTTTTGGAAACTATGGGGGTGAACTCAATGTGACAAAGGGACTGTCCCTTTGTCACATTCCTACAGCTGCCAGGCAGCCGCTTCCTTTTGCAGCGCTACCATGCGGGCGAATTCTCCACCTGCCGCCTTGAGCTGCGCCGGGGTGCCCTGTTCGGCAACCACTCCATCCTTGAGCACAACGATTTTGTCGGCATTTTCCACCGTACGCATACGGTGGGCAATAACGATAACCGTCTTACCTGCAAGCAGACGGGAGAGCGCCTGCTGTACCACGGTCTCGTTCTCCACATCCAAGCTCGCCGTCGCCTCGTCCAACAGCACGATAGGCGCGTCTTTGAGCAGCGCACGGGCGATAGAGATGCGCTGGCGCTCGCCGCCGGACAGCTTGGAGCCGTTCTCGCCGATCATGGTGTCGTAGCCCTGCGGCATGCGGCTCACAAACTCGTCACAGTTGGCGGCACGCGCGGCCGCAAGCACTTCCTCATCGGTGGCGTCACGACGCCCGAGGCGGATGTTTCCCATCACCGTGTCGTCAAATAGCAGCACGTCTTGGAACACAATGGCGTAGTCGCGCAGCAGCACCTCGGGATCCACACCCGCAACATCCACACCGCCCACGGTAACCTTGCCCGCAGTGGCATCCCAAAAGCGCGCGGCCAGGCGGCTCACCGTAGACTTACCGGAACCCGAAGGACCGACCAGTGCCGTGACCTCGCCTTCCTTGGCGGTAAAGCTCACATCGGTAAGAACTTTCTCGCCGGCGCGTCCGTCCTCGCCCGCACCATAGCCAAATGCCACGTGATCGAACACCACATCGTGACCCGCGGGCTCAAATTTCTCGCTGCCCCGCGCCACAGGCTCTTCCATGATGGAACGCATGCGCTTGGCAGACGACTCGGCGGCAAACAGCTCGGACATTAACATTAACGCCTGGTCAAAGGGCGCATAGATACGGCTCACCATAAGCAGGAAGGCAAACATCACCAAAAAGTCGACCTGCCCGGAGGCGACCACCGCGGCACCCGTAACCAGCGTGGTGGCAATGCCCAGACGCAGGATGACAAAGGCGGAGTTGACCAAAAGCCCGTTAGCGAGCTCGCCCTTGGTGGTCTCGCGCTCCTCGGCATCGATCACGGCGTTGAGACTCTCAAGATAATGGGCCTCCTGGTTGGTGGCGCGGATCTCGCGAACGCAGTCGAGCGTCTCTTGAATCGCCTCGGTAACCTTGACCTTCTCGGCGCGCACGCGATCG
The DNA here is from genome assembly GCA_900550515.1 of uncultured Collinsella sp. Lineage (GTDB taxonomy): Bacteria > Actinomycetota > Coriobacteriia > Coriobacteriales > Coriobacteriaceae > Collinsella. Next base: position 26,975 of record URSP01000008.1, read on the forward strand.
AACACCGGGGTCATGGGGCCGCGTGTTAGATACAGCACGGCAAAGGCCACGGGAACGCTCCAAAACGCCGCGATCGCCAGCTGCCAGCAAAAGAACAGCGACGCCACGAACACAATGGCGCTTGCGATGATGGCACCCCAAAGCTCTCCCAGCACGTGGCTGTAGGCGTGCTCCATGGCCTGGACGTCGCCCATGATAGTCTCGGTTAAATCGGCCAGATCACGACGACCAAAAAACGACAGCGGCAGTTTGCGCAAGCGCTCGGCGATCTCCATACGCTGCTTGCCGCACTCCTCGTAAAAGATGCAGTAGGTGTAGTAATACTGCTGCCAGTTAGAGGCAAAGAGCAACACGAAAAAGACCAGGAGGCCACCCACGATCGGCAGGGCATCCGGCAGGTCAGCCCCGCTGGCGAGATGCTCGACAAAGCCGGCCATAACCAGGAATAAAAAGCCCATGCCGGCCATGGTAATGAGATTGGTGAGCGTGGTCCAGAAAATGCCGCGTTTTACGCCGGCGACGCTTTTATCGGATAGGAAATACTTCTTTTGGAATGAGGCGAACATTTAGGCCTCGCCTCCCTTCGTGACGGCGGCATCCGCGGTCGCTGCAGTGATTTTCCAGCTCGCGGCCTGTTCGTATTCGGCCCACATCTTGGCATACAGACCCTCTTGGGACAGCAACTCGGCATGGGTACCCGACTCCTGCACGCTGCCCTGGTTGAGCACCACGATTTGGTCTGCGCCCACCACAGTCGAGAGTCGGTGCGCAATCATAATGACTGTGCGACCAGCCGCCAGCTTGCTAAAGGCGCGCTGGATGAGCGCCTCGTTCTCGGGATCGGCAAACGCCGTGGCCTCATCGAGCACCACGATAGGCGCGTCTTTAAGGATCGCGCGGGCGAGTGCCACGCGCTGGACCTCGCCGCCCGAAAGATATGCTCCGCCGGCACCGAGCATGGTATTGATGCCCTGTGGGAGCTTGGCCACAATGTCGTCGCACTGAGCTGCGGAGAGGGCCGCACGCACTTCGTCGTCAGTGGCCGTAGGCTTGGAGGCGCGCACGTTATCGGCAAGTGTTTGCCGGAACAGCTGGTTGGTCTGGAACACAAAGGCGACCTGGTCCATAAGCTCGTGCGGATCCATATCGCGAACGTCCACACCGCCTACGAGCACTCGACCCGAGGAGACATCCCAAAAACGCGGGATCAGGCTTGCGCAGGTTGACTTACCGCCACCCGAGGGACCCACAAGAGCAAGGGTGCTACCCGCGGAAACGCTAAAACTCACATGGCTAACGGCAGGTGCTTCGGCACCCTCGTACGTAAAGCTCACGTCCTCAAATCGCACGTCGCCGCCGGCAGGGTGCTTGGGTTGGGCGGGCACGGAGAGCTGCTTGGAATCCATGACGCTTCGAATACGAGCCAGCGAATCGGCACTCATCTGAGAGGCCTCGCCCACAAACATGAGCTTGGTCATGGCCGTCGGTACCACGGCCGAAAATATCGCGTAAAACGTGAAGTTGGCCATAAAATGCGCGAAGTCCGTCTCGCCCGGCGCCAACAGCAACGCCACGGGCAACAGGAATGCCACGAGGCCGTTGAGCGTGGTAAGGTTGAGTACCTGCGGACCTCGGCAGAACGTGCCCGCATAGTTTTGTGCCATGTCGGCGTATTCGGCGATCGCATCGTGGAAGGCCTTAAAGGAGTAGACCGTCTGCTGAAACACCTTGACCACGGGGATGCCTCGTACGTATTCGGTGCCGGTCTTGTTCATCTTGACCAGCGCTCCCATGTAGGCCTTCATGAACTCGGCGCCTTTGCCGCTCATCATGGTGGCCATGGCGCCAAACGAAATGGCCACCGAGATGAGGCATGCCGCGCCCAAGCGCCAATCGAGGGCGAAAAGCAGCACGAGCAAGCCCACGACCATGGCGACGGCGCCTGCGATATCGGGCAGCATGTGTGCGAGCAAAGTCTCGGTGGAGGCGGCACACCCGTCTACAACACAACGCAGCTCACCGGTGGCGTGCGTGTCAAAGTAGCCAAGCGGCAGTTTAAGCAGGTGCTCGCTCGCAGTCTTGCGGATATTGGACGCGCAGCGAAACGCAGACAGGTGCGTGCACATGAGGCCTGCGAAATAAGCTACGATGCTTGCCAGGGCAAACCCCACGGCCCACCAACCGTACATCGCGATGTTAGTGGCTTCGCTCCAGTTAGGTGCCACGGCAATCAGATCGCGCGCGACAAGCCAAATGCACACGTACGGGCCAAAGCTCAGCAGCTGCGAGAGCGCCGAGAGCGCCATGCCCAAATACGTTAGGAATTTACGGTCGCCGGCATATGCAAGCAGCTCGCCGATACCGCCGCCTTCCCTTTTTGATCCCTTTGCCATGAGATTCCTTTCTAACGGCTTGAGAGTTAACCGTATTCAACTTATCATTGATGTGTTAGCCATGGCTCAAAATCAAGCCAGGCGTGGACGTTTCTGCAAAGGAAAGGGACGCTTTTGCAAATACGGCGGGCAGCGACCGACATAACCGAGCTCTACGCACCGCAATTTGAGCAGTTTGTCCTGGAGCTTACCGGCAAGGGCGCCGTCTTTACCGGCGAGGTGGCAAACGACCGGGCGCACGGCCGCGCATGGATCATGCCCCTCTCCCCCACCTGCATCGTCATGGAGCATTTCATCACCCCGACGCACGATATGTACCTGGCCGAATACACACCCGAGCCATACGCCTGCGTGAGCGAAGTCAGCGCGCCCACACTTACATGCATGCCCGAGGCTGGCATAACGCCCGCGAACCTCAAACCATTGCATGGACCGTGGCCAAACAATGCCGTTTGCAGCTTTATCCAAGATAGCTGTGGCGAGGAGTTAAGCCCGCTGGTTGCGGGGGAGCTCTATCACTCGCGCTCGGTGCTCTTTTTGCCTGGATATTTTGACGAACTGGAGCACCGCTATCCCACCGAGTTCGCGGGAATCTTTGAAGCGTTTGCCGAGCCATGGCACGAGGAAGCGACGTCTGCCATCTGCCACACGCTGCGCCGGATTAACGAGGAACGCGCCCGCACCGTAGGCGGACACGTCTATATGCAGGGCATCGTGGAGACCATGGTCGCGGAGCTCGCCTGTTCGCGCGCGGCCCACAAGCAGGCACGGCAGGCGGCGGACACACGCGTCAGCATAACCATTGCCGAAGAAGCAACGGCAATGATTGAGCGCGCGCTCGACACAGGCAGACGTGTGGGTATCAACGAGGTGGCCGAGAGGCTCTACACAAGCCGCTCCAAACTATGCGCCACCTTTAAGGCCCAAACAGGCGAGTCGATGGGCGCCTACATTCGCAGACGCCGTATGGAGCGAGCACAGGACCTTTTGGCCGATAGCGGGCTCACGATAGCGCAGGTAGCAGAGCGGCTCGACTACCCTCAGCAAGCCGCCTTCGCCCAAGCCTTCAAACAATACACCGGCACCACCCCCACCGCTTGGCGAAGCAAGCATCGCTAAGGCCCAAGCTCCCTGGCCGTAACGGAGCGATTAATTAGCCACCGCCCGTCAGCTCACCCAGGATCTAAACGTCAAGATGCGCACAATCAAGCGCCTTTTTGATAAGAGGGACAGATCGATCAGCCAAATACAACGGAATGTTGAGCACCCCGTCGTCGAGCTTTAGGTTCTTAAGTGAGTAGCGGACCCTCAATGGAGTCGTCTCCGCATGCTTGTCGGCATAGTACTTAAGGCTCTTGGAGTGAACGACCTCTCCCGATTTGACCTCGACGGGAACGATTTCGTTTCCGACTTGAATCAAAAAATCGACTTCGTGCTTCGGCTTCTCGTTTGTCCAGTAACGCGGAGCAGCATCTAACTGTGAAAGTAATGCCTGAAGCACATAGTTCTCGGCGAACGAACCTTTGAACTCCGAAAATAGCGCATCCGAGATGGCAAAAGCGGACGCATCCAGCCTTGCCATGCGGCGCAGCAAGCCGACATCAAGACAGTAGACTTTAAATGCCTTGAGGTCATCGTACGCAGAGAGCGGCACACCACCGGCAGCATTAAGGCGAACCGCCGTGATGAGCCCAGCATCGGCAAGCCATTCCAGAGCATCCTCGTATTCTCGAGCACGAGCCCCCTCGCGCACCGCACCCCAAACGAACTTTTTGTTCTCGCGCGCCAACTGAGCTGGAATCGAGTTCCATATTTGCGAAAGCTTGGCGAACTGCGCACGGCCACCATGCTTGGCAAAATCGCGCTCGTAGGAATCCAAGAGATCAGACAACACCTTATCGACCTGAACGATATCGCCCGTCTCCACCCACCGGCCAAGAGCCTCTGGCATGCCGCCGCATGCAAAATAACGACGAAGATGCTCGACGAGACGGACATGGAAGAAATCGGGCACTGTTTCGATCTGATCCAGGCCGCCAAGGTATTCGTCGTAGTTTGCAGCGCCCTCGGCTTTCAGAAACTCGGAAAAGCTCATGGGGCGCATCTCCATGAACTCGACCTTTCCCACCGGAAAAGCGCTGGTCTCACGGGACAAGCGAACGCCCAACAAAGACCCTGCGCATGCGACGTGATACTCGGGGGCCTCGTCACAGAAGTATTTAAGGGCGCCGACTGCAGAAGGACAATCCTGGATCTCATCAATAATAAGCAGCGTTTTGCCGGGATCGATAGGCTGTCCAAGTGCCAGGGAAAGATTTGAGATGATCCGTCGAGGATCGCGCGTACCTTCGAAAAACTGAGCGTACTCGCTCTGTACCCCAGGTGACGGCTCCTCGAGCGTCAGATACACAAAATTGATGTACGAGGTTCGGCCGAACTCCTTAAGCGCCCACGTCTTTCCAACCTGGCGTGCCCCCTTAAGGATAAGCGGCTTACGATATTCTGACGCTTTCCAAGCGTTAAGCTTGGCAATGATATCTCGCTGCATGGACGAACCTCCCGCAAAGAAACTTCCGTAAACGTGATATTTCCCACATTTTACCCTAGGTAAAACGTGACATTTATCACATTTACGGAAGTTTTAAGCTCATTTCGACACACTTTCATCACATTTATTGCAATGTGACAAAGGGACAGTCCCTTTGTCACCCGCACAAAAATGGACGCGCCAACGGCGCGCCCATTCACTCTATTCCATTCAGCCCCGCCTAACCCGAACGGCCGAGTCGTCACAGAACCCGGGAGCCCCGGCAGGGCGGGTGCTTGCTCAAAATGAGTTCCGCACGCAAAGAAGGCCACTTAATGTGGCCTTCGTCTTGCGCAGGACTGT
>URSP01000009.1:0-32234 GCA_900550515.1 uncultured Collinsella sp.
AGTTCCGCACGAACAGGAGGCCACTTAATGTGGCCTCCGTCGTGAGCAGGACTGTAGAGCAGGAAACTTCATCAGTGCCCGCCCCACGGGAAACCGGCGGGATATACAGGTCCAGATGGGGCTTTGATGCATGGGTGGTCTGTGCTCGTGCAAATGGGTATCATATTTTGGTTATTGCATCGACTCTGTGATGCATGTTTGTACGTTCACGGCGGTCGGTTTGCCAGAAGCGCCCCGTCGGTTGTTCCAGACCCGTTTCGAAGAAAGGAAACCACACGAACCTATGGCAGCTAAAAAATCATCTCCTTTGAAGATCATTCCGCTCGGCGGCCTTGACGGCATCGGCAAGAACATGACGGTCTTCGAGTGCGGCGACGACATGGTGCTCGTCGACGCCGGCCTCATGTTCCCGGATGACTCCCAGCCTGGTATCGACCTGGTGCTTCCCGACTACACCTATGTTCTGGAGAACGAGGAGAAGCTCCGCGGTATCGTCGTCACCCACGGCCACGAGGACCACACCGGTTCGCTTCCGTACCTGCTGCAGGACCTCAACAACAAGGTGCCCATCTTCTCGAGCAAGCTGACGCTTGGCTTTATCGAGGGCAAGCTTTCTGAGTTCCGCATCCGCGCACCCAAGTTCCGCGAGGTCAAGGGCGGCAGCCATGTCAACCTCGGCGGCATCTCGCTCGACTTCTTCTCGATGACGCACTCCATCCCCGGCGCTCTGGGCGTGTTCATCCGCACCAACCAGGGTACTGTTATGCACACCGGCGACTTTAAGCTCGACCAGACGCCCATCGACGGCGTCACGCCCGACTATGCCGCTATCAGCCGCTTTGCCAAGCAGGGTATCGACCTGCTGCTTTCCGACTCCACCAACGCCACGGTTCCCGGCTTTACCAAGTCCGAGGCCGAGGTTGGTCCCAACCTACTGCACGCTATCAAGAACGCCCCGGGTCGCGTGTTCGTCGCGTCGTTCTCGAGCCACATCCATCGCCTGCAGCAGATCTGCGATGCCGCCCGCAAGTGCGGCCGTAAGGTCGTTGTGACCGGTCGCTCCATGCTCACTAACACCCGCGTGGCGCGCGAGCTGGGCTACCTCAACATCGACGATGCCGATATTATCGATGCCTTCGATATCGATAATTTGCCTGACGACAAGATCGTCGTCATGTGCACTGGTTCGCAGGGCGAGCCGCTGTCGGCCCTGTCCCGCATGGCCAACGGCGAGCACAAGACGCTCTCTATCCACGAGGGCGATACCGTTATCCTCTCGGCAACTCCTGTTCCCGGCAATGAGAAAGCCGTCCAGCAGGTCGTCAACAGCCTGGCCAAGCTCGGTTGCGACGTGTGGGATAAGAACCGCGCTCTTGTCCACGTCTCGGGCCACGGTAGCCAGGAGGAGCTCAAGCTCCTGATGGCCATGGCCAAGCCCACGTACTTTATGCCGGTTCACGGCGAGGCCGTGCACCTGCGCGCCCATGCCCAGCTGGCCCGCAAGATGGGTCTCAAGGACGATCATATCTTTATCCTCGATAACGGCGACACGCTCGAGATGCGCGGCGGTATCGTCAAGCGCGGTACGCCCGTCGAGTCCGGCGTCGTCTACGTCGACGGCCTGCGTATCGGCGATACCGACCCCATTGTCCTGCGCGATCGTCAGAAGCTCGCCAACGACGGTATGGTCACGGCCGTTGCCATCGTCTCGCTCAAGCACAAGAAGATCGAGGCCATCGAGTTCTCGGGCCGCGGCGTCTCGTTTGCCATCGACGACCAGTTCTCCGAGGATGCCTCCGCATCCATTATGAAGACGATCGAGAAGGGCAAGTTTAGCTTTACGAGCAGCGGCTCCGATGCCATTCGCAAGGCCGTGCGCGATTCGCTCTCCAACTTTATTTGGAGCCGTACGCGCACCCGTCCGATGATCATCCCGGTCGTCATGGAGGTTTAGTTTGGCGCGCGGATCTGCACAAAACGCCAAAGGCAATAAGGCCAATAACCAACCGGCATCTGCTAAGGGTGCCGGTTCCCATCTGCGTGCCAATAAGGGCCACGAGGCCGACTTCGACGATTTTGAGCCCTTGGTCGAGCCCTCGGCCAACCGCGATATCGCCGGCGTGGTCATTGCCGTTTTGGCGATCGCGTCCTTCATTGCCGTGATCTCTCCGGCAACAGCGCCCGTGACAGCTGCGGTTGCCGGTTTCTACCACTTGGGCTTTGGTCTGGGTGCCTACGTGTTGCCGATCGTCATTTTGCTGTTTGCCGCCACGCTCTTTTTAGGCGAGGACTCGCCGCTCAACGCGCGCTCTGTTGCGGGCGGCGCCGTGGTCTTTATCGCCGTCATCTCCATTCTTTCGCTGATGGTGCCGGGTACGAGCGACTCGTGCGACCTTATGTTCACGCCGCAAAATCTGTCCGCCTCGGGTGGCTACATCGGTGCGTTTATTGCGAGTGCGCTGCAGAATGCCCTGGGTAAGCCTATCGCGATGGTGGTCCTGTTGGGTCTGGCCGTCGTTGGCTTTGTCATCATCGGCTTTTCTGTGGGTGGCGTGCTGCGCTCTGCTCGCGACCGTGCGGCCGATTTTGCCGAGCGCCGTCGTGCCGACGTCAACGCGAGCCCGTGGGGTGACGACGAAGCCCTGTCGATGCCCGGCGTTGCCCGTCCGCACCTGAGCATTCTTCGTCAAAAGGGCTCCGATGCTGCCGTGACCACGGTCATGGGCAATGATGTGGACCCGGTTTTGGACGATGACGACGAGGATCCGTTTGTCGACGTGTCCGATGCCGTGGAGGCTGAGCGCGCTAAGACGACGCTGTTGCCGCGCCGCCATGCCAAGAAGGGCAAGGCTGCGCCCAAACTCAATACGAGTGAGCCCGACCCGTCTTGGTCCGAGAGCGAGATTGAGCTCACCGAGGGCGATGACGAGTACGACGAGGCTCCGATTGAGACCGCAAAGACAACTTTGCTGCCGCGTCGTCATGCAAAGCGCGACCAGGTAACCGGTCAGCTTTCGATGGAAGACGACCCCGATAAGATCGACGAGTCCGAGCCGCCGTTTGCCGTGAATCCTGTCTCGGCAGCACCTCAGATCCCCGACTTCTTGAAGCATCCCAAGGTTGCCGATGCGCCTGCCTTGAGTGCTGTCGAATCGGCTGCGGCTAGCGATGGGGGAGCGGACGGCGGCGCCGCAGATAACGAGGGCGAAGAAGAGGACGGCCTCAAACTTCCGCCACTTGAGATTCTGCATGCCAACCCGCAGTCGGCTTCCTCCGCGTCTTCTGACAAGGAGCTGGAACAGACTGCCGAGTCGCTTCAGTCCACCTTGCTGGAGTTTGGTCGTAGTGCCCGCGTGGTCGGCTGGATCGCCGGCCCCACGGTGACGACCTTTAAGCTGCAACCTGGCGAGGGCGAGCGCGTGAGCAAGATTTCGAGCCTCGAGGACGATATCGCGCTATCGCTTGCTGCCCAGTCGGTGCGTATCTTTGCCCCGATCCCCGGCACCTCGCTTGTGGGTATCGAGATCCCCAATCGCAAGCGCCAGAACGTCAACCTGGGCGACGTGCTTCCCTATGTGAAGGGCGGTCCGCTCGAGCTCGCCATCGGTCGAGATGCCGAGGGTACGCCGGTCGTCGCCGACCTTGCCAAGATGCCCCACCTGCTGATCGCCGGTACCACGGGTTCCGGTAAGTCGGTCATGATCAACTCCATCATCACGACCTTGCTCATGCGCGCCCTTCCCGAGGACGTTCGCCTGATCATGGTCGACCCCAAGCGCGTCGAGCTTGCGGGCTATAACGGTCTGCCGCATCTTTACGTGCCTGTAGTGACCGAGCCCAAGCAGGCCGCGAGCGCTCTGCAATGGGCCGTGTCCGAGATGGAGCGTCGCCTGAAGGTCTTCGAGCGTCTCAACGTGCGTAAGATCTCGACCTACAACGAAAAGCAGGCCGCCGGCGAGTTTGAGCATTACGATAACCCGCCGCAAAAGATGCCCTATCTGGTCATTATCATCGACGAGCTCTCTGACCTGATGATGGTCGCCGGTAAGGATGTCGAGGCCTCGATCGTGCGTATTGCTCAGCTGGGCCGTGCTGCCGGTATTCATCTTATCGTGGCCACGCAGCGCCCCAGCTCCAACGTGGTGACGGGCCTCATCAAGGCCAACATCACCAACCGCATCGCCTTTAACGTCGCCACGGGCATCGACTCGCGCGTCATCATCGACCAGATGGGTGCCGAAAAGCTCACCGGTTTGGGCGACATGCTGTTCTCCAAGGTCGACTGGGGCAAGCCCCGCCGTATCCAGGGCTGCTTTGTCTCGGATGATGAAATCAACGAGATCGTCGAGTTCGTCAAGTCGCAGAGCGAGCCCGACTACCACGAGGAGATCCTGTCTGCCGTGGCGCCCGCTTCCATGTCCATGGCGGGTGGCGGCGGCATCGTTCGTACAGGAGTCGCCGAGCCGCAGGACGACGACCCGCTCATTTGGGAAGCCGCCCATATTGTGGTGGAATCGCAGCTGGGCTCCACATCTGGCCTGCAACGCCGTCTGAAGGTTGGCTATGCGCGTGCCGGGCGTATTATGGATATGCTGGAAGAAAAGGGTGTCGTCGGCCCGCCCGACGGTTCCAAGCCGCGCGAGGTCCTGTTGGACGAGGAGGGGCTTGCCGCGCTGGAGTCTGTCGACGCCGAGATGGCACGTGAAGATCGTGAGTTTGGAGGATTCTGATGGCTGCACGCTTTGGTGACATGCTGCTTGAGCAGCGTCGCCGAATGGGCCTTTCCATTCAGCAAGTCGCCAACACCATCAAAATCAGGCCGCAGATCATCGAGTTTTTCGAGACCGGTAACTTTGCTTCGATGCCGCCGCGCGGCTATGCGCAGGGCATGATTTCGAGCTATGCTCGCTTTTTGGGCCTCAATCCGCGCGAGGTCGTCAATGCCTACTTTGACGACCTGATGGCATACGAACGCGAAACGTCGCAGCAGGGCGGTCGTTTTCAGGACGCCGCCGGCTACGTCAATTCGCGTTCCTCGGTCGATAACGGGCGCTTCCTGATGGTTCAGGGCGGTCGTTCGACCCGCTATGGACAGCGTCCTCAGCAGGCCGGTTATATTACCGAGACGGGTTCGGGCGAGGAGATTCGCTCACAGCGTGACCGGTTCCGCAGTACGCCGATGCCCGAGGACCGTGCACTTCCCGCTGCCCGCGGCGTGGCGCGTGACCCTCGTGCCGGCTACGGCGACGGCGGCTATTCCGATCGCGGTCACCGTGGTGTCTCCACCGGACGCTCTCGCGGTGGCTATGCGGATGCCGATACCACGCAGGTGACGCCGCGTCTTCGCTCTCAATCACAGCCGTATGGCCAGCGCTCTTCGGCTCCGCGTTCGGGCCAGCGTGGCTATCAAGGCCGCGGTGAGCTTGCGCCCCGCTCGGGTCAGCGCAGCCTTCAGGGCCAGGGTGGCTATCGCGGCCGTTCCGATAGCAATCGTGGTCGTATGCCTCAGGGATGCGGCCGCAGCAGTTCCAGTCGTGGACGCGGCGGATCACGTACTCCTCAAAACACCGGGCTCGATCCGCGTATCGTCTACACCGGCATCGGCGCCGTTGCGCTGCTGTTGATTGTGCTCATCGTGGTGCTTCTGCGCGGCTGCGCATCTTCGGCGCCCGAGACCACGCCCGAGATGCCCACTGCCACCAAGACGACGACTAAGAAGTCTTCTAAGAAGACCGAAACGGTCGACGAGGACGAAGACACCGATGAGGCGACGGATGAGTCGACTGATTCGGACGCTACCAAGACGACGGCCAAGAAGGAAGAGAACGAGGTTACGAAGGTCAAGGTCTCCGTTGCCAAGGGAAAGACCGCGTGGATTGAGGTCAAGGTCGACGGCAAGTCGGTCTATGGCGCCCAGGCGACTGGCCCCTTTGAGCAGGAGTACACGCCCGAGTCCTCGATCGAGATCACCACGTCCAAGCCTTCCGATGTCACCGTTACCAAGAACGGTGAAAAGGTCCGTTACGATACCAAGACCTCCGGCGTGGCGCGTGTGACGATCACCGTTCCCAAGAAGGAGACGACTGATTCCGAGAATGGTGAAAGTTCTGATGATACCGACACCACCGATGGTACCGATACCACCGACGGTACCGATGCCCAGTCCACGGATGGCGCCGATACCGCAACTGACGGTCAGACACCCACCGATTCTACCGACTATTCGTACGATAGCTACTAAGCCGCTCGTACGCGAAAGGAAACATCATGGCTAAAGATTCCAGCTTCGACGTCGTGTCCGAGGTCAACATGCAAGAGGTCGACAACGCCTTCCAGCAGACCACGCGCGAGATTTCCCAGCGCTATGACCTTAAGGATTCCGGCGCCACGATCGAGCTTTCGAAGGGCGACAAGCTCTTTACGATCAGCGCCCCGGCTGACTTTGTCTCTAAGCAGATTATCGACGTGCTGAGCTCCAAGCTCATCAAGCGCGGCATCGATCTCAAGGCTGTCTCGTGGGATGCTCCGCAGGCGGCATCGGGCGGCACCGTGCGTGTGCTCGGCCATATCGTCGAGGGTATCGACCAGGCGACCGCCAAGAAGATCAACAAGGACATCAAGGACCAAAAGCTCAAGGTCAAGGTGACCATCGAGGCCGACAAGCTGCGTGTTTCCTCTGCTTCGAAGGATGCGTTGCAGACCGTAATCCAGTTCCTGCGCGACCAGGACTACGGCCAGCCGCTACAGTTCACCAACTACCGCTAATATCATTCGAAAGGACCGCTCTCCAACATGGATACACCGTTGGGCTCCGTGCTCTACATCACCCTCGGGTGCGCTAAGAACGAGGTCGACACCGACCGCATGCGTTCTCTTTTGACTGCTGCGGGCTACGAGGAGGCATTCGACCCGCAGGATGCCGATATCGCCATCGTCAATACATGCTCGTTCCTCGCCTCCGCAACGTCCGAGAGCATCGAGACCACGCTCGAGCTCGCCAACGAGGTTCAGGACGGCGTTCGTTCTTGCCCCATCGTTATGTGCGGCTGTGTGCCGTCGCGCTATGGCGACGACCTGCCTGACGAGCTGCCCGAGGTCGCTGCCTTTGTTAAGGCCGACGAGGAGGACGGCATCGTGGCGGTCATCGATGGCGTGCTGGGTGTCGAGCGTGAAATCGCGGCCTATATCCCTCAGGTCAAGCGCACTGTCGAGGGCGCTGTCGCCTACGTCAAGATTTCCGATGGCTGCAACCGCTTCTGCAGCTTCTGCATGATCCCCTATATTCGCGGTCGCTATCATTCGCGCAATGCCGAGAGCATTATCTCCGAGGTACGCGACCTGGTTGCTGGCGGTGTGCGCGAGATCGTGCTGATCGGCCAGGACACGGGTATTTGGGGCACCGACTTTACTGACGAGGATGTCGCCGAGGGCTCGCCGCGCAATCTGGCGCAGCTGCTGCGTGCCGTCGCCGAGGCCGTGCGCCCGCACAACGTCTGGGTCCGCGTGCTCTATCTGCAGCCCGAGGGCATGACCGATGAGCTTATCGATACGATTCGCGATACGCCCGAGGTGCTGCCCTATATCGATATCCCCGTGCAGCACTGCGACGCGCGCATCCTCAAGGCTATGCGCCGTTCCGGTTCGCGCCAGGAGCTCGAGGACCTGTTCCGCGATCTGCGTGAGCGTATCCCCGGCATCGTGATCCGTTCCACGGCTATGGTCGGCTTCCCGACCGAGACCGACGACGAGTTCCGCGACCTTATCGACTTTATGGACACCGTCGGCTTTGACTACACGAGCGTCTTTGCTTACTCGCAGGAGGAGGGCAGCCTGGCCGCTAAGATGGAGGGTCAGGTCGACGAAGAGGTCAAGCTCGAGCGCGCCCAGGAGGCCATGGACCTGGCCGAGTCGCTCGGTTTTGCCGCCACCGCCGCACATGTGGGCGAGCGCGCCCAGGTGATCGTCGACGGTATCGAAGAAACCGAGGACGGCGCCGAGCTGATCGGCCATGCCTGGTTCCAGGCGCCCGATTCCGATGGCGCGGTCCACTTGGACGCCAGTGAGGCGTCCGTGGGCGATATTCTGACTGTCGAGTTTACCGATAGCTTCTGCTATGAGCTTATCGGCCATGTTGTGGAGTAGGAGAGCATCGTGGCAAACGAGAGCAATAAGGAACTGACGAGTGTTTGGACGCCCGCCAACATCGTGACGTGCGTTCGCATCGTTTTTATCCCGGTGTTCATGATCGTGTCGGCGCTTTCTCACACGAGTGTTGCCGGTACGGATTGGAGCACCTTCGACGGCCCGCTCGCCGCCGCTGCCTTCATTCTGTATGTGATCCTGTCGTGCACCGATAAGGTCGACGGTTATCTGGCGCGTTCGCGCAACGAGATCACCGACTTCGGTAAATTCTTGGACCCCATCGCCGATAAGCTGCTCGTGTTTTCGGCCCTGCTGCTGTTCTTGGATTTTGGCGCGGTGACCGTGTGGTCCGTGTTCATTATCCTGTTCCGTGAGCTTCTGGTGAGCGCCCTTCGCATGGTCGCGAGTGCGGCCGGTGTGGTCGTTGCGGCCGATAAGCTCGGCAAGTACAAGACGGCGACCACGATGGTCTCCATCTGCGGTTACCTGTGCGTTTTTGCTATGGCCGGCTTGCACCTTGGCCCGGTGGCGCTGACGCTCGGCATCTACTCGGTGTCGCGCTTCCTGTATGCCGTTGCCGTTGTCTTGACCGTTATCTCGGGCGCCCAGTACTTCTGGAACTGCCGCAAGATCGTCTTTTCGGTCTAGGTCCTGGTGGGTATGACGGACTCTTTTGAGCAGATTTCCGCACATAACGAGGAGCTGGCGCGCGATATCGTCGAGCGCGCGAGCGCTCGGGGTGTGACGGTTTCGACGGCTGAGTCGCTGACGGCGGGTATGATCGCCTCGACGATTGCGGATATCCCGGGCGCCTCGGCGGTGCTGCGTGGCGGTGCGGTGACCTACTGCGATGAGATTAAGCATCGCGTGCTGGGTGTTGAGCAGGAGACGCTCGACCGCTACACCGCGGTGTCGCATCAAACTGCGCGCGAGATGGCGTCGGGTTCGCTGGAGCTGTACCAGAGCGATATTGCAGTGAGCGCAACGGGTTATGCCGGCCCCGGCGGTGGTACTGAGGACGATCCTGCTGGCACTTTCTATATTGGCTGGGCACATCGTTCCGCCGATGGGGGAGTGCCGGTCGTGGACTCTGTGCGCTGCCACTATGAGGGCGACCGTTCGTGTGTTCGTGCCCATGCGGTCACGGAGGCATTGGGTCGCATTGTCTGCGTGCTCGATTCTATGGAATAGACGTGTTTTAAGGGGCCTCCGGGCCCCTTAATTGTGGAGATGGGGACCTCAGAAGAATTTAGCGTTTGTGCTGTTCATAGGTGTATTTTTGCCTGCCTTGTTCTTATTTGGCCCTTTATGGTCAAGCATTTGGTCAGTGTTTGGTCGGCTTTTGGTTGGGTTTTGGAAAGGTCGGCTGCATATGATTTATCTGAACGGTTGACCACGAACAGCCGTTCGTTTATTATCGATGCAGGTTGTTAAGAGGAGGGCTATTCATGGCCAAGAATTCAGGTCCCGTACGTACCGTTCATGCTCGCACGACGGGTAAAGAGCGCGATGAGATGATCGCCACCACCAAGGCTGAGATCGAGAAGAAATTCGGCCAGGGTTCCATCATGAGGTACGGCGACGGTGGCCCCGAGCTCGAGGTCGAGGCCATCCCTACGGGCGCTCTGGCACTCGATGCCGCGCTGGGTATCGGCGGCGTGCCGCGTGGCCGTATCGTCGAGATTTACGGTCCTGAGTCCTCCGGTAAGACGACGCTTTCGCTCGAGATCCTGGCCGAGGCCCAGGCAATGGGTGGCGTTGTGGCATTTATCGATGCCGAGCATGCGCTCGATCCCACTTATGCCGCGCGCATCGGCGTGGATATCGACGAGGTGCTCATTTCTCAGCCCGATACGGGCGAGCAGGCGCTCGAGATTGTTGACATGCTCGTGCGTTCCGGCGCCATCGATGCCATCGTTGTTGACTCCGTCGCCGCGCTGACCCCGCGTGCCGAGATCGAGGGAGAAATCGGCGACACTACGGTCGGTCTTCAGGCTCGGCTGATGAGCCAAGCGCTCCGCAAGCTCGCCGGCTCGCTGTCTAAGTCCAACACGACGTGCATCTTCATTAACCAGCTGCGTGAGAAGATCGGCGTCATGTTCGGCAACCCCGAGACCACGACGGGCGGCCGCGCCCTTAAATTCTTCTCTTCGGTGCGTATCGACATTCGCCGTATCGATAGCATTAAGCTTAAGGACGAGGTTATCGGTAACCGCGTGCGCGCTAAGGTCGTTAAGAACAAGGTGGCAGCTCCGTTCCGTTCTGCTGAGTTCGACATTATGTACGGTACGGGCATCTCTAAGGAGGGCTCGATTCTGGACATGGCTGTCGAGTGCGGCATCTGCAAGAAGATGGGCTCCTGGTTTGCCTATGGCGAGGACAAGCTCGGCAACGGTCGCGAGGCCGCCAAGGCGTTCCTGCGCGAACACCCCGATTGCGCCGACGAGATTGAGCATAAGGTCCGTCTTGCCTGCGGGCTTGAGTTTGATGACGATGCTCCGTCCGAGGTAGAGCTGACCGATCAGCCTGCGCCTGAGGAGTTTGACGAGCTTTACGCCATCGATGGTTCCGCCATGCTCGATGATGACGAAGAGTAGCGGTTACGCTCATGTCGTATACGGTGACCGAGGCCACGGTCGTCTTTCCCGATAAGAAGGCGGCCTCCTCGTTCTCGAGCGGGTATGCGTCCAAAAAGCCTTGCGCACATATCGATTGTGAGCTTGAGGGCGGTTTTGAGCGGTCCATTTGGATTCCCGTGCGGGTCGCGCGCCTGTATGTCAAAAACCGCCCCGATCTTCCCTGTGATTGGGATAACTTTCGTGAGGCGGTGCAGCTCATCGAGCGTAAATGTGCACTTACCATGGTGACCGAGATGTTATCGCGCCGCGACCATGCGACGGGTGAGGTCCGTGACAAGTTGGCTCGCTACGGCTTTCGCCAGCCCGCGATTGATTTCGCCGTCGAGCGCGCCACCGAGTATCGCTTTTTAGACGAGAACCGCTTTTGCTCGTACTTTATCGAGGAACGCAAGCGGCGCGGTTGGGGACAGCGCAAAATCGAGACCGAGCTCAAGCGACGTCATGTTGTGCTCGATGACATTCCCGGTTATCCCGAGGATTATTTTGCCGTCGAAGACGATTTGGCGCGTGCGTCAGCCCTGCTCGCCAAGCGGCGTGTTCCAGAGACGCGCGGATTCGAAAAACTGGTTCGGTTTTTGATGGGCAAGGGCTTCTCGTATCACATCGCCGCCGATGCCGTTAAGGTACGTCTCGATGCCGAATGCGAGGAATGTGCGCTTTAGGCGTATGCGTTTTGTGGCCCCGCCGTTCACCGCGTTTTAGCCGCCGTACTGGGGCCATTTATTTGACAGTTGTTGTGGTTCAACGTACGATAAACACTGTCATTTGCTTTGTGATATGTGCTCATCTGTGATGAGTTTGTTTATATGTTTATCTGTATCCGACCCGCATAAGCTGCGCCCATATTACTCAAATGTCGCGAGCCGTTCATAAGGACGGTTCGTTTTGTTGTGTAACGAATCCATAAAAAGGAGTGAGCATGCCTATCATCGCAGCGCTCGTTGGCATCGTTTTGGGTGCCATCGCCGCCATTGCCTACATGCGCACCGCCAAGCAGGGTAGTCTTCACGAGGCCGACGAAAAGATCCAGTCGGCACACGCACAGGCTGAGTCCCTGATCGGTGATGCAAAGCGTCAGGCCGAGACCCTCAAAAAAGAGGCTCTGCTCGAGGCTAAAGAGGAGATCATCAAGAACAAGCAGGCCGCCGAGGCCGAGGACAAGCAGCGTAAGAGTGAGATTCGTACGCTCGAGAACCGCGTGATGCAGCGCGAGGAATCCCTCGATCGCCGCAACGATGCTCTCGACAAGCGCGAGCATCAGCTGTCCAGTCAGGCCGGTCAGGTCGAGAAGCGCTCCCGCGAGCTCGAGGAGCTCTGCGCAAAGCAGACCTCCGAGCTCGAGCGTATCGCCGACCTTACCCGCGAGGATGCCCACAAGGAGCTCCTCGATAAGGTTCGCGGCGAGGTCACCCACGAGGCTGCCACGATTATTCGCGAGTCCGAGCAGCAGGTTCGCGCCGAGTGCCACAAGACCGCCCAGGAGATTCTTTCCCTGGCGATTCAGCGCTGCGCTGCCGACCACACTGCCGAGGTCACCGTTACCTCCGTGCACATTCCCTCTGATGACCTCAAGGGCCGTATCATCGGTCGCGAGGGTCGCAACATCCGGACCTTCGAGCAGGTTTCCGGCGTCAACCTCGTGATCGACGACACGCCCGAGACCGTCGTTCTTTCGAGCTTCGATCCGGTCCGTCGTGAGACCGCCCGTGTTGCTCTGGAGAACCTCATCGCCGACGGCCGCATTCACCCCGCCCGCATCGAGGAGATGTATCACAAGGCTGCCGACCTGGTTCAGCAGCGCGTGCGCGAGGCTGGCGAGCAAGCTGCATTCGATACCGGCATTCACGACCTGCACCCCGAGATCGTCAAGACCCTTGGTGCCCTGCGCTACCGTACCTCGTTTGGTCAGAACGTGCTTCAGCACTCCCTCGAGGTCTCTGACCTGTGCGGCGTAATGGCTTCCGAGCTTGGCCTGGACGTTGTTACCGCCAAGCGCGCCGGCCTGCTGCACGACCTGGGCAAGGCAATCGACCATGACGTCGAGGGCCCGCATGCCGTCATCGGCGCCGAGCTTGCCCGCCGTTATGGCGAGAAGCCCGTTATCGTCCACGCTATCGAGGCTCACCATGCCGACGTCGACCCCAACACGGTGCTCGATGTCCTGGTACAGGCCGCCGATGCTGTCTCTGCCTCTCGCCCCGGTGCCCGTCGCGAGTCTGCCGAGAACTACATCAAGCGTCTTGAGAAGCTCGAGGAGATTGCCAACTCCCATGATGGCGTCGAGCGTACCTATGCCATGCAGGCTGGTCGCGAGGTCCACGTCATGGTTCAGCCGGACAAGATCTCCGATGCCCAGTCCACGGTCCTGGCTCATGATATCGCCCATCAGATCGAGGAAGAGATGGAGTATCCCGGTCAGGTGCGCGTCGTCGTGATTCGCGAGAGCCGCGCTGTCGATATCGCTAAATAACATGAGCGACGCGAACGAGCTCATCTCATTTATCGCGTCGATGTCGGGGGAGGGCAACCTTCGCGTCGAGGAGAACCTTGGCGAGGGGTATGTCCGCCTCCGCGTTTCGGAGGCCGAGCGGCGCCAGGCAAAGCACGATATTCAGCATGTCGAGGATATCGTCATCGAAATGCTCCGTAATGCTCGCGATGCTGGCGCCGACAAGGTCTATCTCGCCACGACCAAGGAAGATGGCGTCCGCACGCTTGTCTTTCTGGATAACGGTTCGGGCGTTCCGCAGGATATGCAAGAGCGAATCTTCGATGCCCGCGTTACCTCCAAGCTCGAGAGCATGAAGATGGACCGTTGGGGCGTTCACGGTCGTGGCATGGCATTGTTTTCGATCAAGCAGAACACCGACGAGGCCCGTGTGGTCACGTCCGGCGTCGATCTTGGTTCAGCCTTTAAGGTGAGCGTTGCAGCCGACCGCCTTAGTGAGCGTGCCGATCAGTCCAGCTGGCCCCAGGCCGTCAAGGATGAGGACGGACGTTATGTCTGTGCTCGCGGCCCGCATAATATTATTCGCGCTGCCTGTGAGTTTGCGCTCGAGGAGCTGCGTGGTTGCGATGTTTATCTTGGTTCTCCGTCTGAGATTGCCGCGACCCTTTATGCTCAGGCGTCAAGTCGGCTCGATACGTCTCGTCTCCTGTTTATTGATGACGAGAGCGAGCTTCCGGTTGTTGATCGTCTAGGCCTTGCCTCTGATGCCGAGGACTTTATCCGCATCTGTTCGGGTTTGGGTCTTGAGATGTCCGAGCGCACGGCCCATCGCATTTTGGCAGGGCAGATTAAGCCCGTTCGCGGTGTGACTGCGCGTCTGCTGCGCGAGCGTGACTCATCCTCGCATGCGCCGGCTCCTGTCGATCTCGCGAAGGATCGTCGTGGGCTACGTATTGCCAAGGATGACATGGCACAGTTTTCGCGCGCTGTGGAGCGCGACTTTAATGACCTTGCTGCCCGGTACTATCTCAACCTTTGCGGCGACCCAAAGATTCGCGTTTCGCGTGATCGAATCACCGTGACATTCGATCTTGCCAAAGAGGAATAGTGCCTTTACCGAGTCCACTCGGTACGATACAGTTATTGCAGTTAAAACGTACTTTTAAACGCAGGAGTTTCTTCATGGATTGCCTGAAGGTATCAAGCAAATCATCGCCCGCGTCCGTTGCCGGCGCCATCGCCGGCATGGTCAAGGATGGTGTGCCCGTTAACATTCAGTGTGTCGGCGCCGGTGCGGTCAACCAGGCCATAAAGGCCGTGGCTATCGCGCGCGGTTTTTTGATTCCAACCGGATTTGATATTTCCTGCGCGCCCGTGTTCTCCGACATCCTTATTAACGGGGAGTCGCGCACGGCCATTCGTCTTTCTATTTACGTTCACCAGATCAATCGAGCTGCTATGGATAACGTCATCATTGATGATGTTAAGCCTGTGGCATAGCTTCTGCTTGCCTCGATTCGCCTCCCTTCCATCGTTAGGACTTATGCACATGGACCAGCGTTCCGTACGCGATATTCTTTCCGGTAAAACCTACTTTATCCGCACCTTTGGCTGCCAGATGAATCAGCATGATTCCGAGCGCGTGAGCGGTCTGCTCGATTCGTATGGTTGCCTCATGGCGCTCGATCCCGAGCATGCCGATATCGTTGTCTTCATGACATGCTGTGTGCGTGAGGCCGCCGATACTCGCCTGTACGGTCAGTGCAATTCCTGCAAAAGCCTGCCGCCTTCGCCTTCGGGCAAGCGCGTGGTTGCCGTTGGTGGTTGCATCGCGCAGCGCGATGGCGAGGGTCTGCTCACCAACGTCGATAACGTCAATGTCATCTTTGGCACGCATTCCATCGCACATGTGGCCGAGCTCATTGCCGAGGCGTTCCTGGACGGCAAGCGTCATATCCGCACCAATGAGCATGAGGATACGGATGCCATGAGTATGCCGTGGCACCGTGAGACGCAGTATCACGCCTGGGTGCCCATCATGACGGGCTGCAATAACTTCTGCACCTACTGCATCGTGCCGTACGTGCGCGGTCGCGAAAAGAGCCGCCCCTTCGAGGAGATTGTCGACGAGGTGACCGGTTTGGTGCGCCAGGGCGTGCGTGAGATTACGCTGCTGGGCCAAAACGTTAACTCATATGGCCGCGATTTGTTTGGTAAGCCGCGCTTTGCCGACTTGCTGCGCGCCGTGGGCGATACGGGCGTGGAGCGCATCTTCTTTACGTCTTCGCATCCCAAGGACCTGCTGCCCGAGACCATCGACGCCATGGCCGAGACGCCTGCCGTTATGCCGCAGCTGCACCTGGCCGTCCAGTCAGGTTCGACGCGGATCCTCAAAGAGATGAATCGCCGTTATACACGCGAGGACTATCTGGGCCTGGTCGATCGCATTCGCAACCGCATGCCCGACATCGCGCTCTCGACCGACATTATCGTTGGCTTCCCGGGCGAGACTGAAGATGACTTTGAGCAGACGCTCTCACTTGCCGAGACGGTCCGCTATGCTCAGGCCTATACCTTCATCTATTCCAAGCGCGCCGGTACCCCGGCCGCCGAGATTGATGATCCTACGCCGCATGAGGTTATTCTCGAGCGTTTCAACCGCCTGGTTAAGGTTATCGAGACCACGGCACACGAGTATAACCAGGGTGAGCTTCATACTGTGGTTCCGGCGCTCATTGAGGGAACGAGCAAAAAGAATGACGCGGTGCTACTGGGCAAGAGTCCCAAGAATCAGACCGTGCATGCGCCTATCCCAGAGGGTTACAGCATCGACCAGCTTGTTGGCAAGATCGTTGATGTTGACGTTGACGTTGCCAAGACCTGGTATTTGTCTGGCTCCGTTGTGGGCGAGCCGCGCTAATGGTTGCTCCCGGGGCAGGTCTTTCCGCCGTTGCGATCGTCGGTCCGACGGCGGTTGGTAAGAGCGATGTTGCCGATCGTTTGGCAGCTCGTCTTTCGTCCGAAGTGCTGTCGTGCGATGCGATGCAAATCTATCGCGGCATGGATATCGGTACCGCAAAGATGGCGCCCGATGAGTGTACGGCGCCGCTGCGTCTCGTCGACATTGTAGAGCCGGGTGTGGCATATTCTGCTGCGCTTTATCAGGCTGACGCTCGCGCGCATGTTGAACGTCTCCTTGGTTTGGGTTGCCTGCCGGTTTTTTGCGGAGGTACGGGGCTGTATCTTAAGGCTGCCCTTGATGAGATGGATTTTCCCTCGGGCGAGCTTGAGGACGATCGTCGCGTGGGGTATCAGGAACTTGCCGAGCGCATAGGCGAGGAAGCGCTGCACGCGCTGCTTGCCGAGCGTGACCCCGAGTCCGCTGCGGTCATCCACCCCCATAATGTTCGTCGCGTGATTCGCGCGCTCGAAATGCACGATGATGGAGTGTCCTACGCGCAGCAAAAGTCTCAGTTTAGTGTTCCGCGCGAGCATTATCATGCTCTGTGGTTTGGTCTGACGCGTAATCGCGAGATGCTCTACGAGCGCATTAACCTGCGCGTCGATCTTATGTTTGAGCAGGGCCTTGTCGATGAGGTCCGCGGTCTTATGGACCAGGGACTGGGAGATGCCCTGACGTCGATGCAGGCAATTGGCTATAAAGAGATCATTGATGCTTTCAATGGCGTGATTTCTATGGATGAGGCTCGCGAACTCATCAAGATGCGTTCGCGTCGCTATGCCAAACGTCAGCTTTCGTGGTTTAAACGCGATGACCGCATCGTGTGGTTCGATATGGATGAATGTACGATCGATGAGGTCGTTGAGGAAATCCTGCATCGTATTGAGGCTGCCTAATGGCCCGTTTCCCCCTTGTTCCCACGGCACCCGAGCCCGAGCGTGCCATATTAGTTGGTGTTGAGTGGCGCGACAATGCGTGGCCGCTCGATCGTTCGCTTGACGAGCTTGAGCGCCTAGGCCATACTGCTGGCGCCCAGTGTGTGGCGCGTTTGTCACAGCGTCTGGCTAAGCCGTATCCAAAATCGTTTATCGGTTCCGGTAAGGTTGAAGAGCTGTGCGGCCTGGTGCATCGTATGGATGCCGATGTCGTAATTTTTGACGACGACCTGACGCCCTCGCAGCAATCCTATTTGGAGAAAGCCGTGGGCGAGCCGGTAAAGATTATCGATCGCACAGCACTGATCCTGGATATCTTTGGCCTGCATGCTCAGACGCGTGAGGGACGCCTACAGGTACAGCTGGCGCAGCTTCAATATCTGTTGCCTCGTCTGCGCGGCATGTGGAGCCATCTCGCCAAGGAACAGACGCGCGGCGGCATCGGCTCACGCTTTGGTCAGGGCGAAAGTCAGCTCGAGGTCGACCGTCGCCTCATTCGTAATAAGATCGCTGCGCTTCGTCGTGAGATCAAGCAGGTTGAACAGCGTCGTGATGTTCAATCCAAGAGTCGTATTGAGTCACCGGCGTTTCGCGTCGCGTTAGCCGGTTATACCAATGCCGGTAAATCGACGTTGCTCAATCGCCTGACAGGCTCTACGGTACTTTCGCAGGACAAGCTGTTTGCTACGCTCGACCCGACGACGCGTTCGTATCGCCTGCCCGGCGGTCGCGGAATGACGATTACCGATACCGTCGGCTTTATTCAAAAGCTGCCGCATGGTCTTGTCGATGCCTTTAAATCGACGCTGTCCGAGGTGTTGGGTGCCGATCTAATTCTCAAAGTCGTAGATGCGTCTGACGAGGACTATGAGCGACAGCTGGAGGCTGTCGACCGCGTGCTTGATGAGATCGGCGCCGGAGAGCGCCTAACGCTGACCGTATTCAATAAAATCGATCTTCTCGATAGCGTTGATCGATTAAGTTTCCGTCGTCGTTTTCCGGAAGCCGTTCTGTTCTCGGCCCAAACGGGCGAGGGGCTCGACGATCTCGTCGATCGCATTGCTCGCGAGGCAGCTGCCACCGATGTACTGCTTTCAGCCGACATTCCATATCGTGAAGGTGCGCTCATTACACTCGTGCATGAGCAGGGGACCCTTTTGCATGAGGAATATCTTGAGGATGGCGTTCGTATTGTGGCGAAACTGCCGGCTCGTGTTGCACCGCGGCTCGAGCGTTATCGCACCGAGTAGGCGAGCTCCAAAATGCCCAGTATGATGGGCTGATGTAGCAGATAAAAGGGGAGTGCATGACGTCCAAGGCTGGCGAGCGCCGGCAGGGGGTTGGCGTAGGCCCAGCTAGGGACGGTCTTATCGATTCCCCGCGCTATATGTGCGGCGAAGTATCCTGCAAGATACATAAAGATAAACGGGATGATGGGGTAGTAATCACCTGAAACAAACCCAGGGCTCGGAAATCCCAGCCACGCCAGGTAGGGGACAGGGTAGATCGTTTTGGGGATGCTCCAGGTGAGGGCGAACAACACAAGGCATAGGGACATGCCCCATCTCGCCGATATCTTCTTAAGGACGGGATCGGTCAACGCCACGATGCCGGTACATGCGGTCATGCAGTAGATGATGCCAAAATTAACTGAATCGTCTACTGAGACAAGTGTTGTTGCCAACCAGACGACGAGTGCTGCTAAGGCGTATTTGGCGGCACGTTTGATATTGTTGCGCGAAAGGGTGCACATCCAACCCGCGATAAACAAAAATACCCAGCTGATGCTGGCGCGCCAGATGTCTTGAAAGACAGTCTGGGTAAACCAGGGCATATCCCAGTCGTACAGGTAGGCGAGATCGTAGCAAGCGTGAAAACCTGCCATTGAAATCATCGTAAACCCGCGGACGGTATCAAAGATGGTGATGCGTTTTTGCATTACGCGAACCGGCGCATCAAGCCGACGACTTTGCCCAAAATAACGGGATTTGTTGCATAGATAGGCTCCATGGTGTCATTCTCGGGCTGCAGGCGTACGCGTCCCTGCTCCTTGTAGAACGTCTTGACGGTCGCTGAACCATCAATCATGGCCACGACAATTTCGCCGTTCATGGCACTCTTTTGTTCACGGACGATGATGTAATCGCCATTGAAGATGCCGACATTGATCATTGAGCTCCCATGCACTTCAAGGATAAAGGAACCCTGATCGGTGGCGATTTCGGTCGGGATAGTAAAAGTGTCTTCGATATTCTGTTCGGCCAGAATGGGAATCCCAGCCGCAACGCGACCAACGAGCGGTAGCGAGACCGTTCCGCGAGGTGCGGTGGGCTCGTCAGTTTTAGAAATTGAGACAGAGGAACCGTCCTCGTTAAAGAGTTCCAAGGCGCGCGGTTTGGTGGCATCGCGCTTGAGTAGCCCGCGCGCCTCCAGGGCAGATAGATGGGCGTGCACGGTGCTGGGGGAGGAAAGGCCCACGGCAGAAGCCATCTCGCGCACGCTGGGCGGATAACCCTTCTCCTGCTGATATTCCTTGATGAAGTCGTAAATTTGCTGCTGACGCTTGGTAATTTTGCGAGCCATCAGGGCATCCTCTCTACCCATGTCAAACAAATGTTCGAATTTTGCTTGACAGGAACAACTGTTCGAAGATAATAATAACCGAACATTCGTTCTCGCGCTAGACATTTTTGTCCGCGCGGCTTGATAAAACTGTTCTCAGCAAAACACGCGAGAGGAGAACATGATGAACGCAACGAATATGGTCCAGGGAAACCTCGCCCTTAAGCTCGAGACGCCTGCAGAACCCACTTTTACGGTTGTTCAGGGTGGCCGCTCCGGCTTTCAGCCTTTGACCGTACAGCCTGCTCGCAATCAGCAGACTGTAGTTGCGCCGGCCCGCGTTGCCCTGAAGGTTCCGACGATTGTCGCCGTTGCCGTTGTGCTTACGCTCTTCGTTGTCCTCGCTACGTCGGTCTTTAGCGCTCGTCACGCCGCGTATGCCGAGTCCGTTTCCAACGTTACCTACGAGACCATTCGCGTTCAGCCTGGTGATTCTCTTTGGTCGCTTGCCGAGGAATATCCTATCGAAGGCCTTTCCACGCAAGAGACTTCCGACATGATCCGTAACGTCAATCATCTGGAGCATGGTTCGCTCGCCGCCGGTGCGCATCTTAAGGTTCCTGCTCGTTCGTAATCATTATCGCGCTGCGCATGGTACCCTTGTTATCGTTTAAGAGGAGGTACCATGCGCTGTCCCAAATGTGGCAAGGCACATACCCGCGTCGTTGATTCCCGTATGCAGGAGTCAAATAACACCATTAAGCGCCGTCGCGAATGTTGCTCGTGTAACTATCGCTTTACAACGTTTGAGCGATGCGAAGACCCAATCGAGGTCATTAAGTCAGACGGAACCAAGCAGCGGTTCGATCGCAATAAGCTGCTCGTCGGCTTGATGCGCGCCACTATCAAACGCGATATCGACACTAAGAAGCTCAATGAGATTATCGACGACATCGAGGTCGAGCTGCGCTCTCGCACACTGACGGCCGTCACGTCCCATGAGTTGGGTGACATGGTGCTCAAGCGCTTGGCAAAGATCGACAAGGTGGCGTACATCCGTTTTGCCTCGGTCTACCGCGATTTCAAAGACGTCGATGAGTTTCTGCAAGAGCTCGACAAGCTAAGGTGATTCCATGCCCAACATTACCGTCAACATAAAGCGTCTCGACCCCACCGTCGAGCTTCCCAAATACGCCCATCCCACCGATGCCGGCTTGGATTTGCGCTCCAACGAGGACTGCGTCCTGAAGCCCTTCGAACGCCGTCTGGTCTCTACTGGGCTGGCCATCGCCCTGCCCGATGGCTACGCCGGCTTTGTCCAGCCCCGCAGCGGCTTGGCCATCAAGCAGGGCCTGTCTATAGTCAACACGCCGGGCCTCATCGACGCCCACTACCGAGGAGAACTCAAGGTTATCCTCATCAACCTGGACCCCTCCAACAACATCCAAATCAACAAAGGCGACCGCATAGCCCAACTCGTCATCCAAGAAGTCCCCACGGTCAACCTCATAGAGGTAGACGAACTAGACAAAACCGACCGAGGCAACGGAGGCTTCGGCTCCAGCGGCGTCGCCTAGGGGTACTCGTATCCCTCCCGCCCGGGGCTTACCTATATCATTCCATGCTCAAACATTCTCGCGTCGCTTCGCTCGCTGCGAAACTGCGCGTGGAACGATATAGGTAAGCCCCGGGCGGGCGGCTACTCGCTTGAAACAATATTTACTTTTCTAGTAAGTCGATGCGATAAAGGGACGCCTCCTTTGTCGCATCGACTTACTGTATTTATATTTTCTGGTTCCCCTTTTCAGATTCTACTGGTGGGGAATCTGGTATAGCCGCTAGTACGTTAACGCAGCTTACCTGTGGGAGGCCCCTATATATCGTCCCACGCGCAGTTTCGCAGCGCAGCGAGAATGTTTGAGCATGGGATGATATATAGGGGCCTCCCACAGGTAAGCGGACAGTCCAATGCTAGCGGATATGCGCGGGTTTTCCGCCCCAGTAGAAGCGGCAGAAGGCTCGTTTGCGCTTTTGGGGTTTGCCTACGAGCTCCATGGTTGCGATGGCTATATCTTCGGCTGCGTGGGGGCGGCGTAGTACTTCGCCGTTGATGAGTAGGGCTTTGAGTGATTCGGGATGATCGTGCAGATGGCGCAGGGTTACGATGAGTTCTCGTGCGGTGGTGACATGCATGCTGGCGCCCATTCCGGTGAGCATGGTGGTGTTGGCCTTTTCTTGACCATATGATTTGCCCAGCAGGATCATCGGCAGATGCGCGCATAGGCATTCGGTGACGGTGAGTCCGCCCGATTTGAGGATTGCCAGGTCGCAGCCGTGCATGAGGGCTGCCATATCGTCCACGTAGTCCAGAACCGTGACGTTTTCGAGCTTCATGGCGTCGAAGAGCGTCTTGAGGCGGGTGGCGTATTCCTCATCCTTGCCCGGCAAAAAGACAAAGTGCATGTCCTCGAAGCTGCGCAGGAAGGGGAGCGTGCGGTCCATCTCCGCGCGAAAGCGAACGTACGGTTGAGGCAAACTGGCACCGGCCATCACCAACACAACGGTCTTGTCAGCGGGGAGATTGAACTTCTCGAGTTCTTCCTCGCGATTGTAGTCCGTATCAAACCCGGCGCGAATGGGGATGCCTGTAATGCGGATTTTGGTCTCGGGAACTTTACGGGGGCGAAGTGTCTCGGCCATAAATTCGTTGGCTACGCAGAACAGATCGGTGTCCTTGTGGGGCCAAAAGCCTTCGACTTCATAGTCTGTTGGTACGCAGATGACGGGATAATCGATACCCGTGATGACGCGGGCACCCACAGCGACGTTGGCCGCCGTGATGTGTGTTGCGACCACGGCTATGGGCCTGCGGGTGCGGACATATTCGTTGAAGGCAGGGAACATAATACGTGACCATGCCGTGCCTCCGCCCCAGAGCAGATGTCCCGTAAACGTGTATCGCCAGGTTAGGTCATATATGGGACGCGTGGCGCCGGTAAACGAAGCTGCTGTTTTATTACCATCGAACCTAATACGTCCAAAATCGAGGATATCCAGGACTTCGATCTCAACATCCTCAGGGATTCCCTTGGTGCCGCTGATAAGGTCAAATGCTTGTGCAATCGCGTTGGCGGCGGCTTTGTGGCCCGATCCAACCGATGCGTGCACGATGGTTACTAGGGGTTTTTGTGCAGGTGAAACGGTCATTTGCTCCGGTTGGGGAGTAGCTTGCATGGGCAGGGGAGCGCTATTGCTCGTCTGCATTTGATCCATCGATAACTCCCCTTCAGCTTTGTTACGCGATTTATCATTGTAGTGCATGAGTGTCATGTTCACGTAAATTTGGGTATGAGCGCAAAGAACGCCAATCTTTCGACAGGAGGTCTCTTCATGACTACCCATCAGCCGATCGATGTTGCTATTATCGGCGGCGGCCCTGCGGGCTATGCTGCAGCCATTTACGCGGCGCGCGCCAACCTAACGACGACCGTGATTGAGCAGGGCATGTCGGGAGGACAGATCGCCACAACCAATGAGGTCGAGAACTATCCGGGCATTCCGCTACTGAGCGGCGCTGAACTCGGTGAGCGATTCCAACAACATGCAGAAGGCCTAGGGGCTCAGGTTGAATGGAGCATGGTGACGGGTGTCGATTACGATGCCGGCTCCAAATTGTTTACCGTTCATCACGATGTTGGTGATACGACGGCTAGGAGTGTTATCGCTTGCATGGGTGCCACGCCGCGTCCGGCAGGTTTCGCTGGCGAGGATACGTATCGCGGTCGTGGCGTTTCGTATTGCGCGACGTGTGACGGCATGTTCTTCCGTGGTAAACAGGTCTTTGTAATCGGTGGTGGCAATTCGGCATGCGAGGAAGCTCTGTTCTTGTCAGAAATCGCCAGCAGCGTGACCATCGTTTTGCGCCGCGATCAGTTCCGTGCCCCCGATGGTGTGGTTCAAAAAGTTCTTGCAAAAGATAATATTTCAGTTAGGTACCAAACTAGTATTGTGGAGCTCTCGGGCGAAGCCATGCCAACGACGATTACCTTTAAGGACAATGCATCCGGTGAGACTCATACCGATTCATTTGAGCCCGGCTCGTTTGGTATCTTTGTCTTTACCGGGACGCAACCCCATACCGAGCTTGTTGAGCATCTAGTCGATCTGGCGCCTGATGGCGGCATTCTGACTGATGAATCCATGGCGACCCGCACGCCAGGTCTATTTGCCGCTGGCGACATCCGTTCCAAGCTTTTACGTCAGGTTGTGACCGCCGTTTCTGATGGAGCCATAGCGGCAACCAGAGCATACGCATTTCTCCACGGATAAGTACGATAATATATCTTATGTAAGGTTGTTGTCTTTTAACAAAGTGGTTGGACGGTGTATCAATGTGCTGTCCAACCACTTTTACTTTCCGGTTATATAGTATGCAAAACTAGATAACCTAGAATACAATATAGCTAATGAACGGAGGATCCTTATGAACCACGCCAAACGCGTTATCCCGATGTCCGATTCGTCGGTCAGCATTAAGCCTGAGGATATTCAGCCCACTGTGCTGCCCGATGCATTTATTCAGTCCGATATCGTGCGCAAACTCAATACGTTGAGTCTGCCGCGCTATGACCAGTTGCCCAATGTGACACTCTACCGCGACCAGGTTATTGAGTATGTTGCGCTTTGGATGGAGCCGCTGTCCATTTGCGTTGAGCAGCCTATCATTACGCCATCGATGATCAATAACTACGTAAAGGTCGGCCTAGTGCCTGCTCCGGTCAAAAAGCAATATGGCCGCGAGCAGATTGCCCGCCTGATCGCTATCTGCATCTTTAAGCAGGTGCTACCTATTGCTGCGGTGCAGGCACTCTTTAACATTCAGCGTTTGAGCTACGATGCCCCGACGGCCTTTGATTATGTGGTCGATCAGCTCGAGGCATCGATTCGTGCGGCGTTTTCCGTCGAGCAGACTCCCGTGCCCGATACGGCGCATCAGGTAACGCGTGAGTCGCTGCTTGTGCGTAGCGCGGTATCGTCCTTCGTTTCGAAGGCTTACTTGATGAGCTATCTCAAGTTCAACGGGTTTAATAGCTAGCCGACGTATAAAACGGGCGGGACAAAGAGCCATCTGTCGCTTTGTCCCGCCCGTATTTTTGCTTGGTTGGACTTTATTTGCCCGAAGCTACGCCCATGCCGTAGCCGATGATGAGGCCGTGCATCTCGGCGTAATAGGAATCCAGGCCGTTGCAGGGCATGATGATGGTCTTGGAGCCGGGCCAATGCTCGACTATGCGGTCAGTGAGCGCCTGGGCTCCAGCTTCGTTCTCAACGTGATCTATGACGACCTCACCGCCCGTAAAGCCCTCGGCTTCCATAGTGTCGATGATCTTGTTGAGCATCTTCTTTTCGCCACGCGTGTGCCCGACGAGTTCGATTTTACCGGCCTCACTCGCTGTGCCCAAAATACGGATATTGAGCTTGTTGGCAATGACGCCGGCTGCCTTAGGGATACGTCCGGCTTTGGCGAGGTTTTCGTAATTGCACAAACTGAAGAGGATTTTGCTGTTCTGTTCAAGGCTATCGAAGTATGCGCAAGCATCCTCGAATGAGACATTCGGATAGCTTGCAAGATAGCGGTCGAACAGCAAGAAAATGAGGTCCATTTTGCCGCCAGCTGCGCGTGAATTGACTAGATGAATCTGTCGGTCGGGCTCCTCGGCAAGAACCATATCGCGAGCCGTGGCTGCCGCGTTGTAGCTGCCCGACACGCCCTCAGAGATCGGCATGCAGATGGTCTTGTCTGCCAATTTGAAGAGCTCGGCCCACTCCCCTACGCTGGGACAAGCGCTCGAAGAAGCGTTCGTCTCCGCCTGAACAGCGCAGTTGAGCTCATGAACATCGAGCGAAAGGTCATCGACGAATTCATGCTCCCCCACTCGAATTTTGAGGGGCGCAAATGCAAAGGTGGTATGGGGCGCGGTCGGTTGCCAATCGCGGAGGTTGCAGCTTGAATCGGAGATAAGTGCCCAGCTCATAGAGGGTCCTTTCTAATCGTTCCCATTCAATTATAGCCATCTTGCAGACCGATTGGGCCGCTATCTAGTATTCAAAACTAGATAGCGGACTGCACTAAAGGCAAAAGAATGGACCCCATGACTCAAAGCCACGAGGTCCATATCCGTTTGCTTTATCTGAATACTTAGTAGCGCACGAAAATGTAGTTGTTGTTCATGCCGGCGGCAACGGAGCTGATGATAACACCCGTGTTGTAGTCAGAAGCATGAATCATCTGACCACCACCGATGTAAATGCCGGTGTGGTACGAGTTGACTACAACGTCACCGGGCTGCGGATCGGACACACGCGTCCAGCCCATAAAGGTGCCCGTGGTGCCCAGGCGGCAATAGCGACCAGTGAGGCAATAGCTAACAAAACCAGAGCAGTCGAAACTGTTCGGGCCAATTCCGCCCCAGGAATAGGCGCAACCAAGCTTGCTGTATGCACGCGAGACAACAGAACCGCCATCGACGGACTGGCTCGGAGCAGAAGGCGTCGGAGCCGGAGCAGGCGTGGAGGGCTGCGGCGTCGGAGCAGGTGCCGGCGTATGAGCCGGAGTGTTGCCGCCCTGGTTGTTGTTATTGCTGGTCTGGCCACCGTTGTTGGTGTTCTCGGTCGTACCGGCAGTCTCGTTGCTCACCGTGGCCTTCTCGGCGGTGCTGGCGTTGATGCCGGCCTGCAGCGCGGCGTTGGCCTCGGCCTCTGCGGCAAGCTCGGCTTGCAGCTGCGAATCCAGGGAGTTTACGACGTTCTGGGCTTCAGCCTGCTGGGCGTTAAGCTCGTCGACCTTCTTTTGCGTTGCGGCGACGTTCTTTTCCTGCTCGGCCTGCTTATCGGTGAGCTGCTGCTTAAGCTCCTTGACCTCTTGAATGGTCTGAGCCTGCTTATCGGAAACTTTGCCGTAGTAGAACAGACGGTTGAGCATATCGCTCAGGTCGTCGACGCCCGTCAGAACCTGAAGTAGGCTCAGGCCACCGGTCTTGTACTCGCCTGCCACGTAGGTGGAAAGCTTGGCCTGACCATCGGCGATCTCCTGCTGCTTTTGCGTGATCTCGCCGGCAGTCTGATCGAGCGCCTGCGTCTGCGTGGCGAGCTCATCGTAAATCTGCTGAGTTTGGGTACCGATCTGCTCGAGCTTAGTACGAGCAGCGGCAAGGTCGGATGCGGTATCGGCGTAGGCAGGAGCCGCGAGGCCCAAGCCCAAAACACAAGCGAGGGTTGCCGTAGCAGCGCAGCGTGCCATGTTTTTATGCGTGTTTGCTGTGCGCATGTAGCTTCCTTTCCAGTAACTAAGGGTAACGGCTAGTCCACCGTCACCAGGCTAAAGAGCTCCACATCGTCATTAGACGGCGTGAGCTTCTCGCGCGGGTTGAGAAACGCAAGCTCAAGGATACAACCGTAACCGACAAGCTTTGCGCCCATATCTCGCACCAGTTTACCTGTTGCCTCGACGGTTCCGCCCGTCGCGACCAAGTCGTCCAGAATCAACACGGTATCTTTAGAGCTGATAGCGTCGGCATGGATCTCAATTGAATCGGTGCCGTACTCGAGCTCGTAGCTCTGGCTTACGGTCTCACGCGGCAGCTTGCCCGGTTTACGTGCAGGAACAAAGCCAGCGCCAAGGGCTACAGCCACCGGTACGCCAACCATAAAGCCGCGAGCCTCGGGGCCCACGACCTTGGTGATTCCCATGCCGGCAAAGTGCTCGGCGAGGGCATCGGTCATGGCTTTGAGCGCCTCGGGATTGCCAAAGAGCGGCGTGATGTCCTTAAAGATGACTCCGGGCTCGGGATAGTCGGGGATATCGACGATTTGAGATTCGAAGTCGTACATTGCATGACCTTTCAATGGGTTGCCGAAATTACAGCAGCTGTTATTTGCCCGCGGTGGCGGTTCCGGAGTGCGAAGGGGCGACAACCTTGAGCGGCTTTACGAGAGAATCCTCGTGTGGAGCCGGCGCAGCTATCTCTTCGTTTTTGGCCTTGGTGGACTCGGAACGAGTGATTTCCTCATCGAGTGCATCGATGTCGGCGTCCTCGACCACGGCGTTGAGCGACTCAAAAACGCGGTTCTTGAGCAGTGCGGTGTGCACACCTTCCGTTAGGTCGTGAAGCTTCTTAAACGCACGTTCGAGCTTGGCGTCGCGCTCGTCATCGGAGGTGTCCATGCCGAGCATGCTCACGAGCACCTGCTCAAACATGGAGGACTCGCGGTTGGCGGAAGACACGTACTGACGCAGGTTGCGCGGCTCGATATGGAAGCGTGACAGCTCGGAGCAGTAACGGATGATCGGGAAATCGCGACCATCGACGAGCTCACGATTCTGCGGACTCTTGATGATGCGAATGAGGTCGTTCTCGGCGAGCGAGCGGATAAACGAAATCTCGACGCCCAGCATATCGGGAATGGTCTCGATGGGATGCAGCTTTTGCTTAGTCTCCTTGGGCTCCGTCTTGAGCGGAACATCGGACAGCAAGCCCACCTCGTAGGCGAGCGTTGACAGGTCCGTGGCGTTTTCCAAGCGCTGCTTAATCACGTTGAGTGGCATGTAGCGAGTCTTCTGCAAGTGCAGAATGACCTCCAGGCGATCAACGTCTTCCTTGGAGTACTGACGGTATCCCTTAGGCGTACGATGAGGGGTAATGAGCCCCTCATCTTCTAGAAATCTAATTTTTGAGTTCGAAAGATCGGGGTATGCGCCTCGAAGTAGGTTGACGACTTGGCCGATACTCAGATAGTTGCGTTCGGCCATGCCCTACTCACCGGTTTCGATGCGCTCCGGCGTGCTCTCGTGGTAGATGAGCGTAAACGTACCGATCTGAACGGAAGAACCGTCGTGCAGCGGGGCTGCATTGACGATGGCACCGTCGACCCAGGTGCCATTGAGCGATCCCAAGTCCTCGATGCGAGCGCCGAGGCCCTCGCGAATAATGCGCGCGTGGCTGCGCGAAACAGTCATGTCGTTGAGGAAGATGCCGTTCGCGGGATCGCGGCCGATGGTGGTTACGTCGTCCTCGAGCTCAAAAGCGGCACCCGTCTGCGGACCCTTGACGATGGACAGAACGGGGGCGGTGATGCGCACGTTAGCCATGAGGTCGGGAACGGTGACGTCGCTTGAAGGCACGCGGAATACGCAGGTAGCGTCAGCAGTCTTATCATTCTGAGGCATATTGTTAACCATGTTGTCCATGACAACCCCTAACTTATCGCGGACGTGCCGCAAATAATGAACCGTACGTAATCATACCCTAACGAATCAGTCTTCGATTTCAGGGTTCAGAAAGTCGATGTCCTCGTCCTCGGGATGCGCGAGAGCCTGTTTAATGGCCACTCCGCCCTTAATGGAGTAGATGACAGCCGTGAGCATGGAGAAGATCACGCCGCCGTACACAAAGAAGATGCCGAGGGGCACCGAGCTTCCGTTGAGGCCCGGGAAGGCCTTAAGGGATGAAGGTAGAAGATGCAGGCCGTCAATAACGGGGAAACCGAGCAGCATGAGCGAGAAACCAGTCATGAGCAGCGCTGTGGCAATCTTTCCGGGGAAGACAACATCGATGGGGCGACGGTGATAATGACGCACGATAAGCGTGCCGATGCCCAGATAGATGTCACGGCCAATAATGAGCACGCAGACCCAGATGGGCAGCTCTCCGCGGACCACCAGTCCTAAGACGCCGGTGAACAGCAGCGCACGGTCGCAAATAGGATCCATGACCTTGCCGAGCCACGAGACCGTCTTAGTCATGCGGGCGATCTGGCCGTCCATCCAGTCGGTGGAGGCGGCAACGGCGTAGATAACGATGGCGATGACGCGGTTGTTATCCGTCACAAACAGGTACAGAAATACCAGGGTGAGGATCAGGCGCGTAAAGGTGATGAAATTGGAGATCGTAAAGATCTTATTCGACGGGTAATCGGAAGTGCCGATAAGCTCCTTTTTGATCTTCTTTTTGATGCCCACAGGACTCCCCCGCTGGTTAACGACAAAACTTTCGATACTATACCCGTTCCGGCGATGTCTATCCAGCGCAGCCATAGAGAGTCCAGACATGTGGAGGACGTTGCTGGTCGGCAGTGGAGTCGCATTTGTGTACATCAGCCCCCAAAGATGCCAAAAAATAACGGCGCTGGTGAGGTGCTCTTCGCGTCAAGTCACTTTGCTTTCGAGCGCAAGGGACGCTCGAGCCAGGATGGAGAGGGCGAAAGCTACACCCTCACCGACCTCGACGGGGTCAATCGCATCGACTGCAAAAGCGGCTTCGGGTTCTACGCAGAGCCGAGGGCCGAGTCACAGTGGGCAGCAGCAAAGCGTGGTCCTGGACCTTCGCCAACGTTTCGCTGCGCAAGCTCTTTGAAGCATCGCTTGCGACGGGAAACCCGATAAGGTGGAGCTAGAGATGGCGGCGTTCACCTTTTGGTTCCACCTGCCAGCACCTCCTCTCTCGATGCCGCAAGGGTTTCTTCGCGGTGATAGACCGACACCGTTCATCGTTGTTACGGGCTCGTTCGCAAAGTCGTGAACACGCTCCCCTCTTGTTCAGCGCATAATGGTGCACCGTGTGCGGCTGTGCGGCCGCACGCTAAAGGAGATGTGCCCGCATGGGCATCGAGAGAGAGGATGCAGCATGAACCTGAGGGAGAAGTACGGTGAGTGGGGCCTGATCCTGGGCGCGACCGAGGGCGTCGGCAAGGCGTTCTGCGAGAAGATCGCCGCCGGCGGCATGAATGTCGTCATGGTCGGCCGTCGCGAGGAGAAGCTGAACGTGCTCGCCGGCGAGATCCGCGAGACCTACGGCGTGGAGACCAAGGTCGTGCGCGCCGACTTTAGCCAGCCCGGCGCGGCCGAGACCGTCTTCGCCGCGACCGAGGGCCTGGACATGGGCTTCATGAGCTACGTTGCCTGCCTGCACAGCTTCGGCAAGATCCAGGACACCCCCTGGGAGAAGCACGAGGCCATGATCAACGTCAACGTCGTGACCTTCCTCAAGTGCTTCCACCACTACATGCGGATCTTTGCCACCCAGGACCGCGGCGCCGTGATCAACGTCTCGTCGATGACCGGCATCAGCTCCAGCCCCTGGAACGGCCAGTACGGCGCGGGCAAGGCCTTCATCCTCAAGATGACCGAGGCCGTGGCCTGCGAGTGCGAGGGCACCGGTGTCGACGTCGAGGTCATCACCCTCGGCACCACCCTAACCCCCAGCCTGCTGTCCAACCTCCCCGGCGGCCCGCAGGGCGAGGCCGTCATGAAGATCGCCCTCACCCCCGAGGAGTGCGTCGACGAGGCCTTTGAGAAGCTGGGTAAGGAGCTCTCCGTCATCGCCGGCCAGCGCAACAAGGACTCCGTCCACGACTGGAAGGCCAACCACACCGAGGACGAGTACATCCGCTACATGGGCTCGTTCTACCGCGACTAGCGGCTGCCGCGGCGCGTGCGCGAGGGCACGTGCGGGTTCGCAGGTAGAGATGCGAGTGCGAGGGTTTCTTTGCGGGGGCGTGCGGATGCGGCGCCTGCGAGGGAACCCTCTTTTCGTGGGTGGGCGCGACGGTATCTCTGCGCTCATCGTCGAGGGCGACCTGCCCAGCTCCCTCGCGATCTCCCCGCACGGGACCCCGCGCCCCGGCATCCTCTGGACCGTGTCCCGCTTGTGCCCAGTGGCTCGGCCGATCCGGCCCTCAGGGTATCGGATTCCCGCATTCATCCGTACATGTTCGTATGAATGCGGGAGGTGTTCGGGTGAAGTTGATATTCAAGGTGTAGACCTTTTTCTTGGTACTCCTCAAATGCGGCAGGGTTTTTCGAGTTTGTAGATGCTAATATAACCCTGCTCTCGAAAGAGGACTCAGCCCCGGCTGGTAAACCTGACGTTTGGCGTGGTGTGCGTGACGCGCATAGTGGGCATGGCCGCGATAGAATTTTCCATGCGGAGGGGTTCGACCCCATAGCGCCCCGAGGGTTTCGGGGAGGGCGAACTGGCAGGCAGGGAACCGGGATACAGGCTGTCCGGAAGGAGGGGTGTAATGCCTCTTCTCTTTTTTTTTGCCACATCAATCTTCTGGCTTGATAGGTTTTTCGTGCGTGTGATTGGGTTGCGGAAGGGATTGGCATGAGAGTTGCGGAAATTGTGGAAAGGGTCGGTTGCGATCCTGAGTCTGCGTATGCGAAATTCGCCGACACACGTGAAGGCACACGCTTTCACAACATGCAGTGGCCCATTTTCGTCACCGACGAAAACTATCGCTCGTTTTGCAAGGCGCTGGCAGATTATGCCAACTCAGAGGAAGGCCCCCAAAGCAACGGCCGCCATGAATTGTTCCTGAGCGTGCACGAGCTGTTCGAAAAGGGCAACGAGATTGGCGGCGCCCTGAAAAAGCGCCACTACAACTTGGACAAATCGTTCATAGGCACGGACGAGGCAAATCTCATGCTGCTCAAAGCCTGTCTCTTATACACATCTGACGCTGCCGACGACTCCTTACGTGTAGAT
>URSP01000010.1:0-30252 GCA_900550515.1 uncultured Collinsella sp.
ACGAGATCTAGTACGGTCTCGTGGGCTCGGAGATGTGTATAAGAGACAGTATAATGACCGTTACCTATGACGCGATACAAAAGAAAGGTGTTTGCCCATGCAGGCACAGAAGGCGGAGGGAACCCGCGACCTTATCGGCGCCGAGATGCGCTCCTGGCAAAAGATGCAGCAGATTGCGGCCGGCGTGTTCGAGCCGTTTGGTTTTAAACCCATCGAGACGCCCGCGATCGAGCAGGTGGACGTGTTTGTCCACGGTATCGGCCAGTCGACCGACGTCGTGCGCAAGGAAATGTTCCGCGTGTTCAGCGGTGCCAACCTGGAGCGCGTCTTTACCGAGGGCACCGATACCAAGCTTAAGCCCAAGCAGCGCCTGGCCCTTCGTCCCGAGGGCACGGCCGGTGTGGTGCGCGCCGTCGTGGAGAACAACCTAGTGCCCCAGGGCTCCACGCCGTTTAAGGCCTATTACGCCGAGGCCATGTTCCGTGGCGAGCGTCCCCAGAAGGGTCGCCTGCGCCAGTTCCACCAGGTGGGTATCGAGTGGCTCGGCGCTCCCGATCCGGCTGCCGACGCCGAGTGCATCATCATGCTCATGGAGTTCTACAAGCGCCTGGGCTTCGATCTTTCCAAGCTTCGTCTGCTCATCAACTCGATGGGTGACGCTCAGTGCCGTCCGGCTTACCGCGAGCAGGTTAAGCAGTTTATCCTCGATCACGCAGACGAGATGTGCGATGAGTGCCGCGAGCGCGCCGAGCTCAACCCGCTGCGTGCCTTTGACTGCAAGAACGACCACTGCCGCGAGATCATGGCCGAGGCTCCGCTGATGGGTGACAACCTGTGCGATGAGTGCCGCGAGCACTACGAGCAAGTCAAGCGCTATCTGGATGCCGCCGGTATCGAGTATGTCGAGGATCCCACCTTGGTGCGCGGCCTGGACTACTACACCCGTACTGTCTTTGAGGTCGAGGCTCCTGGCGCCGGCGTCGGCTCCATCGGCGGCGGCGGCCGCTACGATGGCCTGGTCGAGCTCGAGGGTGGCAAGCCCACGGCGGGCGTCGGCTTTGCTGTCGGTTTTGAGCGCGCCCTGCTGGCCCTGCAGGCCTTTGGCAGCGATCTGGGTGCCGAGGAGGCCCCGTGCGTCTATGTCGCCAACGCCGGCAAGGAGCTGCGCCAGAACGTCTTTGCCATTACGCAGGAGCTTCGCGCCGCAGGCATCGTGACCGAGGCCGACTATCAGGGCCGTTCGCTCAAAGCCCAGTTTAAGCAGGCCGATAAGGTGGGCGCCAAGCTCATCCTGGTCCTGGGCGGCGACGAGCTTGCCGCCGGCAAGGTCAAGGTGCGCGACATGCAGAGCCATGACGAGGTTCTCGTCGATCTGGCCAACGTCGTCGAGGCGGTTCGCGAGCGTCTGTAGCGCATGATTTTTGAGCTGCGGACCCGCTAACATGTCCCGCTCGCGACGAGCTATTGTTACGGGGGTGTTTCGCATTTATGCGGAATGCCCTCGTTTGCATATGCCGCCCACCGAGAAATACGACCATTTGGGGCAAAAACCCTTGCAATGCAGAAAATACTTTTGTGTGGTAAAGCGCAATCAGTGTCGAAAGTATTTCTCAAGCGCCTATAATGAATACCGCATGTTACGTGCATAGAAGGAGGAATGGGAGGAAACGTGGCTGAGAACCTAAGCAACCAGTCTGTACCCGAAGCCGCGGCGCGCGTCGCTGCCGTGGTCAACCGCCTCGTTAACCGAATCGGCTCGAATGCCGAGTCCAGGGAGCGTCTCGCCGAGATCGAGATCCCCGAGGAGCTGCGCGATAATCTGGCGCTGTTCCTGCGCCTGGAACGTCGTGTGCTTAGCGAGTATGATCCCGAGATCGCGGACCTGTTCGACAAGATTTTGACAGCCGAGATTGTGGTCAATGCCGGCAACCCCGGTACCTGCGCTGCCGACGAAGCCGTCGACGAGCAGGGCGTGCCCACCGCCGACGAGCCCACTGCCGTGGCATTTCGTGAGGTCGTCGATTTGATCGACAGCCTGCCGCTCGATAAGCAGCAGGTCATCGTTCGCGCCTTTACGAGCTTTTTCCATCTGGCAAACCTGTCGGAGGAGAACTACCGTGTGGCGCAGCTGCGCGAGCGCGAGGCCGGTGCGTCGACCGATACCGAGGTCGATCCTGCCAACGAGCTTACCGTTGCCTATCACCAGCTGGTGAATGAGCTGGGTGTCGAGGGTGCCAACGAGCTGCTCGACAAGCTCGAGTTCCACCCTGTCTTTACCGCACATCCCACCGAGGCCCGTCGTAAGGCCGTCGAGGGCAAGATCCGCCGTATCTCCAACCTGCTGGAGGAGCGTCCGCGTCTGGGCGGCTCCGACCTGGTGGAGAACGAGCGCCATATGCTGCAGGAGATCGACGCCCTGGTGCGTACGAGTCCCATCGCGCTCAAGAAGCCCACGCCGGTCGAGGAAGCCGATACCATCATCGACATCTTCGATAACACGCTGTTCGACGTTATCCCCGTTATCTATCGTCGTTTTGACGATTGGGTGCTGGGCGACAAGGCCGGTACTGTGCCGCCGCTGTGCCCGGCGTTCTTCCATCCCGGCAGCTGGATCGGTTCCGACCGCGACGGTAACCCCAACGTCACCGCCAAGGTGAGCCGTGAGGTCGCCGCCAAGTACTTTACGCACATGGTGCTCAAGCTCGAGGACAAGTGCCGCCACATCGGCCGCAACCTCACGCTCGAGGCTACCTACAGCAAGCCGTCGGCCGAGCTCATTAACCTGTGGAACCATCAGGTCGAGATGAGCCCTCGTTACACGGCCCGCGCCGAGCTGATCTCCGAGCACGAGCCGCATCGCGCCGTCATGCTCGTCATGGCCGACCGCCTGAACGCCACCGTCCGTCGTATCACTGACACCATGTACCACAGCGCCGACGAGTTCCTGGATGATCTGCGCGTCGTCCAGCGTTCGCTGGCCGCCTGCGGTGCCGTCCGTGCTGCCTACGGCCCGGTCCAAACCATCATCTGGCAGGTCGAGTCCTTCGGCTTCCATATGGTCGAGATGGAGTTCCGTCAGCACTCCGTGGTGCATGCCCGCGCCCTTAAGGATATCCACGAGAACGGTATCCATGGCGACCTGCAGCCCATGACGCGCGAGGTCATCGATACCTTCCGCGCTATCGGCTCCATCCAAAAGCGCTACGGCAAGAAGATGGCGCACCGCTACATCATCTCGTTTACCAAGAGCGCTCAGCATGTGGCCGACGTCTTTGAGCTTGCCCACCTGTCCTTCGCACACGAGGAGGATGTCCCCGAGCTCGACGTGATCCCGCTGTTCGAGCAGCTCGAGGACCTCGAGGGCTGCGTCGACGTGCTCGACCAGATGCTTACGCTGCCCGTGGTGCAGAAGCGCCTTGCCCAGACCAACCGCCGCATGGAGGTCATGCTGGGCTATTCCGACTCCTCCAAGGACGCCGGTCCTACCACGGCCATGCTCGCACTGCACTCCGCGCAGGAGCGCATCGCCAAGTGGGCCGAGAAGAACGATATCGACCTGGTGCTCATGCACGGTCGCGGCGGTGCCGTGGGCCGTGGCGGCGGCCCGGCCAACAAGGCCGTGCTGGCGCAGCCCAAGGGTTCGGTCAACTGCTTCTTTAAGCTCACCGAGCAGGGCGAGGTCATCTTTGCCCGTTACGGCAACCGCACGCTGGCTCAGCGCCATGTTGAGTCCGTTGCCGCCGCAACGCTTTTGCAGTCGGCCCCGAGTGTCGAGAAGACCAACACCGAGACCACGCAGAAGTTCTGGGATATGGCTGAGAAGCTCAACGCTGCAAGCCACGAGCGCTATCTGGACCTGCTGAACACCGACGACTTTACGCCGTGGTTCTCGACCGTGACGCCGCTGACCGAGGTCGGTCTGCTGCCGATCGGCTCGCGTCCCGCCAAGCGTGGCTTGGGTGCCAAGTCGCTCGACGACCTGCGTACCATTCCGTGGATCTTCAGCTGGAGCCAGGCGCGCATTAACCTGGCAGCTTGGTACGGCCTGGGTACCGCCTGCGAGCAGTTGGGCGATCTGGACCAGCTTAAGGCTGCCTATCAGGAGTGGCCGTTCTTCCGCACCTTTATCGACAACATCGAGATGTCGATCGCCAAGACCGACCAGCGCATTGCCAAGATGTATCTGCACCTGGGCGATCGCCAGGATCTGTCCGAGAAGGTCTTCACCGAGATGCAGCTCACCCGTAAGTGGGTCCTTGCTATCGTCGGTGACGAGTGGCCGCTGCAGCGTCGTCGCGTGCTCGGCTGCGCCGTTCGTGTGCGCAACCCCTACGTCGACGCACTGTCTATCGCCCAGGTCCGCGCCCTTCGCGAGGTGCGTATGAACCAGGACGAGATGGCCGAGGAGAAGAAGGCCGAGTACATGAGCCTGATTCTTTCGACTGTGACCGGCGTCTCGGCAGGATTGCAAAACACGGGGTAATCGATAGCCCTGTGGCTCTCACCGGGACCCGATGGGTTTCCCTCTGAATGCGTCCTCGCACTTGAAGCCCCCTTATCCTGCTCCTTCGGAGCTGCGGATAAGGGGGCTTCGTGCTGTGGAATGCATTCAGAGGGAAACCCATCGGGTCCCTTTGTCCTCGGTCTTCAGGGATTGGGGCTGAGGAGAATAATGGTGCGCTTCGCGCGTTTTGGATGGGGTCTATCCCGGTGGCGCATTTGGCGCTTCTCGCCTTACGACTGTTGCGGCTGCGGTCCCGTTTGGGATCGCGGCCGTTTTGTTGTGGGTCAAATATGAACGTTGTGTTAATGAGTCGGTGGACGGTGGTGTTTTTCGGTGAGCGGCGTATCCTTCCAACGGTTTATCTAGTGTGTCAGTTGAAAGGAAGAGGGCGCTCGTCATTGTTTGAATGTGAACTGCCGTTTGACCACAAGACGTTGCATCTAGAGCTCGAGGATAAGAACTTCGCGGGTGTGATGGAAGGTCATCAAAACGAGTTTAAGACTACAAAATCACAGGAAGAGCTGGTAGAGGAGTCACTTGCCAACCCTTATGGCTCGCCTTCGCTCGAGGAGCTTTGTGCTGGCAAGAAGGATATTGTCATCATTAGCTCCGATCATAC
The DNA here is from genome assembly GCA_900550515.1 of uncultured Collinsella sp. GTDB lineage: Bacteria > Actinomycetota > Coriobacteriia > Coriobacteriales > Coriobacteriaceae > Collinsella. Next base: position 5,124 of record URSP01000010.1, read on the forward strand.
GCGCCCCGTTCCCTCGCGTGTAACGATGCCTATTCTGCTGCATCACATCCATTCTGCTGTGCCCGAGGCTCGAGTGCGTATTTTGGTTGCTACGGGTATGCATCGTCCTTCGACGCACGAGGAGCTCGTCAACAAGTACGGCGAGGAGATCGTTGCCAACGAGGAAATCGTTATGCACGTCGCGACTGACGACAGCATGATGAAAAAGATCGGCACCCTGCCTTCCGGTGGCGAGTGCATCATCAACAAGATTGCCGCCGATTGCGATCTGCTGCTTGCCGAGGGCTTTATTGAGCCGCACTTCTTTGCCGGTTTCTCTGGTAGCCGCAAGTCCGTCCTGCCTGGCATCGCCAGCTACAAGACCATCATGTACAACCACAACGGTCAGTTTGTGAACGATTCCCATTCGCGTGCCGGCAACCTGTGCCACAACCACGTGAGCGAGGACATGTTTGCCGCTGCCGAGATGGCTCACCTTGCCTTTGTGCTTAACGTGGTGCTCAACGGCAAGCACGAGGTCATCGGCTCCTTTGCCGGCGATATCCACAAGGCGCACGAGGCTGGCTGCGAGTTCGTGAAGAGCCTTGCCGGCGTTGAGCCCGTTGAGTGCGAGATTGCCATCACCACCAACGGTGGCTACCCGCTCGACCAGAACATCTACCAGGCCGTGAAGGGCATGTGCTCTGCCGAGGCTACGCTTCCCGAGGGCGGTGTGATCATCGACGTCGCCGGCTGTGCCGACGGTCACGGTGGCGAGGGCTTCTATCACAACATCGCCGACAATGATCCGGCAGAGTTTGAGCGCGCCTGCATCGACCGTCCTAAGGACGAGACCCTGCCCGACCAGTGGACGAGCCAGATCTTTGCCCGCATCCTGGCACATCACCCTGTGATCATGGTCACCGATCTGTGCGATCACCAGATGATCAAGGATATGCACATGACGCCGGTCAACACCCTCGATGAGGCGCTCAAGCTCGCCTTTGAGATGAAGGGTGCCGATGCCAAGGTGGCCGTCATTCCCGATGGCCTGGGCGTTGTCGTCGCGCAGCACTAGTACGCGGCCTAAACGAATCGTTTATAACCGACAAGAAAGATAAGGTTTTATGCTTACCAAACTCCTCTGCGAATTCGGCGCAACGGCCCTCATGATCATCTTTGGCGTGGGCGTGCACTGCGATACCGTGCTCAAGGGCACCAAGTATCAGGGCTCCGGCCACATGTTTGCCATCACCACCTGGTCTTTTGGCATCTCGGTCTGCCTGTTTGTCTTTGGCGGCGCCGTGTGCATGAACCCGGCTATGGTGCTTGCCCAGTGCATCGTAGGCCTGGTGCCGTGGAGCAGCTGCATCCCCTTCATGATTGCCGATATGCTCGGCGGCTTTGTGGGCGCCGTAATCGCTTGGCTTATGTATGCCGATGAGTTCAAGGCTTCCGAGGGCGTCGTCGACCCCATTGCCCAGCGCAACATCTTCTCGACCAACCCCACCACCGAGGGCACGAACTATGCCCGCAACTTCTTCTGCGAGGCCATCTGCACCTTCGTGTTCATCAGCGCCATCCTTGCCGCTGCTAGCCGCGCTGGCGAGAACGTTCTGATGCTCGCCATCTGCGTTGGCCTGATCGTTTGGGCCGTTGGCATGGGCATGGGCGGCATCACCGGCTTCGCCATGAACCAGGCTCGTGACCTTGGTCCTCGCATGGCCTATCAGGTGCTGCCGATCAAGAACAAGGCTGACAACAACTGGAAGTACGGCCTGCTCGTTCCTGGCATCGCTCCGTTTATCGGTGCTGCTCTGGCCGCGCTGTTTGTGCATGGTTTCTTGGGCATGTTCTAGTCTGAGGCTACATAGTTGTCCGCCGTCCGCATGGGGTAACTTCCCAGCGCGTCCTCGGACATGCAAAAAGGCTCGCTGCGCACTTCGTGCGGCGAGCCTTTTTGCGTCCTGCGGAATGCGCTGGGAAGTTACCCCATGCGGACGGCTGCGGGATCTTTGTTGCGTTCGTACAAGCAACCCAACATATATATCTGAATTTGGATGGGAGGGGCTTGTTGCTGTTGGGGGCGTTGGGCTGTTGTCGATACTTTGGGATGGATTGTGCTTTGGGTTGGGGCGGGTCTTTGAGATGAGGGCGGAACTTTGGGATGAGGGGTTTACTTAGTTGAAGAGGGGTTTTATGGCTGATAAGTAGTCTTTGGCTACTTCGGCCTTATCTGCTTGGAAGTTGTGCCAGGCCCACCATTGGACGGTGGCTACGAAGCTTGAGGCTATGTGGTGTAGTAGGAAGCTTCGGTCCATGGTGGCGGCGGGGCCGTTTGGGTCGGTAGGGACGGTTTCGGCTGCGCGCGACATGATGGTCTTGCGGAGACAGTCGGCGAAGACGCGTGAGCCGGCGCCGGCTACGAGGGCGCGTACGCCCTGACGGCGCTCCCAGAGGTTGTTGAGGATATGTTCGACCTGCACGAGTGGGTCGTCGAGCGGCGTGCCATCGTCGTCGAGGGCGTGGGTGCAGATGTCGCTCACGAGCTCGGATAGTAGGTCGTCTTTGCTCTTAAAGAGGCCGTAGAATGTCGCGCGGCCTACGTGAGCGCGCGCGATGATGTCGCCGACGGTAATCTTGCCGTAGTCCTCTTCGCGTAGCAGCTCGGAGAACGCCGCAACGATGGCAGCGCGGCTTTTTTCTTTGCGGGCATCCATGGCTATGCGTCCGCGTGAACGAGCAGGCAGCGGAGCGTACCGGAGCAACCCTCGTAGGGGCGCTTGCCGGCGCCGTAGCCGACGGCTTCGATGTGGTAGCGTGAGGGCAGTTGGTCGGACGTGCGCAGCGCGGTGACGATGGCGGCGCCCGTGGGCGTCACGAGCTCGCCGGCGACCGGTGCGGGCGTGAGGGCGATATTGCCCGCCTGGCATAGGTTGACGACAGCGGGGACGGGAATGGGCATGAGGCCGTGGGCGCAGCGGATGGTGCCGTGGCCCTCGGAAAGCGACTCGACCACGATATCCTCGATGCCCAGGTCATCGAGGCAGATGGCGACAGAGCAGACGTCGACGATGGAATCGACGGCGCCTACCTCGTGGAACATGACGGTCTCGGGCGTTTTGCCGTGGGCCTTGGCCTCGGCGGCGGCGAGCGCGGTAAAGATGGCGAGCGCACGACGCTTGGCGCCACCGCTTAGCTGCGAGCCGTCGATGATGGCGGTGACGTCCGCCAAAGAACGATGGTGATGGTGGTGGGCGTGATGATGGCCCTCGTGGCCATGGCCGTGGGTCTCATGATCATGCTCGTGGCAGTGCTCGTGCTCGCCATGGTCATGATGGTGGTGCTCATGCTCGTGCATATGCTCGACAGCTGCTTCGTTGCCGTAGAGCCAGGCCATGTCGTGATCGTGGTTCTCGAGCTCCTCTGCAAGCTGGACGTCAAAATCACAGGCGTCGATGCCATGCTTGTTTGCACGCGTGACGGCGATCGTAAAGCCGTCGACCGGCAGCGTGGCGAGCTGTTCGCGCAGGTGCTCCTCGTTGGCGCCCAGGTCGAGCAGGGCTGCGACGGTCATATCGCCGCTGATGCCCGAGGTGCCGTCGATGATAAGCGTGTGCTGATGGTTGGACATGAAATGCTCCTTAGCGGGCGCAGGACGCGCCGGCGCTCAGATGATTGATAAGACTTGCCTGGTAGGCGGCACCAAAGCCGTTGTCGATATTGACGACCGAAACGCCGCTGGCGCAGGAGTTGAGCATGGCGAGCAGCGCGGCTACGCCACCAAAACTTGCGCCGTAGCCCACGCTGGTGGGAACGGCGATGACCGGACAGCTCACCAGGCCGCCGATAACGCTCGCCAGGGCGCCCTCCATGCCGGCGATGGCGATGACCACCTGCGCCTGGACAAGTTCCTCAGCATGAGCGAGCAGGCGGTGCAAGCCGGCGACACCCACGTCGTAGAGGCGATCGACCTCGTTGCCGTAGAACTCGGCCGTCAATGCGGCTTCCTCGGCGACGGGCAGGTCGCTCGTGCCGGCGCAGGCGACGACGATGCGTCCGTTGCCGGTAGGGGAGGGCTTGCCGCCCACGAGGGCGAGCTGTGCGTCCGGGACATATCCCAGGTCGATGCCGTTGTCGAGAAGCTCAGCGGTGCGCGCGGCTTTTTCGGCATCCAGGCGCGTGACCAGGATGCGCTCCTGGCCGGCATCGCGCAGTGCTTCGATAATGGCGGCAATCTGCTCGGCGGTTTTACCGGCACCGTAGACAACCTCGCCGGCTCCCTGGCGCACTCCGCGCGAAAGATCGAGCTGTGCAAAACCCAAATCGGCGGTTGGCGCCGTCTGGATGCGCGTGAGGGCGACGGCCGGGGTGACTGCTCCGCCGGCAACATCGCTCAGCAACTGCTCAAGATCTCGCTTATCCATATATGTTCCCTTCGACGGCGCAAAGTCTAGCACTCAAAGGGTATGTTTCCGAACACTAAGACAAAATTGTTCGGAAACTATAGGACAGACTGATTCAATTGTTAGGCAGATCGACTAGTCACGCAGGATGATGTCCATGGCGAGCATCAGGTTGCGCTCGTCGATGGCAAACGGGGCGGCCTCGCGCGTCTTGGGCTTGGCGCAAAACGCGATGCCGGTACCTGCGGCCTGAATCATGGGGATGTCGTTGGCGCCGTCACCAATCGCGACGGTGTGGGCCATATCGACTCCGCACTCAACTGCCCAGTCCAGCAGCTTGATGAGCTTGGACTCCTTGGTCACAATGTCGGCAGCTAACTTACCGGTGAGCTTGCCGTCCACGACCTCCAGACGATTGGCCAGACAATAGTCGATACCCGCGGCAGCCACGATCTTGTCGGCGACCTCGTGAAAGCCACCGCTTACCACGCCGACCTTCCAGCCCTTGCTGTGCGCCGAGCGCACAAGCTCCAGCGCGCCGGGGGTAAACGTCACGCGCGCAAACGTGCGCTCGAACACGCTCTCATCCAAGCCGGCAAGCAGCCCCACGCGCTCCTCGAGCGCCTGCTTAAAGTCGAGCTCGCCGCGCATGGCGCGCTCAGTGATCTGCGCCACTTGCTCGCCTACGCCGGCCTCCTCGCCCAACAGGTCGATGACCTCCTGGTTGATGAGCGTGGAGTCGATATCCATAACGATGAGGCGTGCAGTCATGGCGGGCCTTTCCGAGTGCAGTTGTATTGGGGCACATTGTCGCACGTCGCAAGCCTGGGCGACGGCCACGGTGCGTCAATTGTTTCGTCTCCGTCAAGTCTTTGGGCAAGAGCTACTTTTTCGCGGCACATCGACGCGGGTGCGATAAGATAGAACGCCATGTCCGGCTGCGCGGTTTACGCAGGCTGGGCAAATCTGTACGACGCCGCCCGGAACGACACGGGGCGGCACAGATCCATAAAGGAGGATCACTGGTATGAGCCAGACCCGTCCCATCGATGAGCATTCCATGCACACCCGTACCTGCGGCGAGCTTCGCTTCGAGAACGTGGGCGAAGAGGTCACCCTCACCGGTTGGGTGAGCCGTCGCCGCGACCACGGCGGCCTTATCTTCTGCGACCTTCGCGACCGCGAGGGCATCACGCAGCTCACCTTCGACCCCGAGCACTCCGACGGCGACGCCTTTAAGATCGCCGAGACCATGCGTCCCGAGTGGCCCATCAAGATCCACGGCGTCGTGCGCGCTCGTGGCGAGGAGACCACCAACACCAAGCTCGCGACCGGCGAAATCGAGGTCCTGACCGACCATGCCGAGGTGCTCAACACGTCCGTCACCCCGCCGTTCCAGATCGAGGACGGCATCGAGACCAGCGAGGACACCCGCCTGCGCTATCGCTATTTGGACCTCCGCCGTCCCGAGATGATGGCCAACCTCAAGCTGCGCTCCGACTTCACCTTTGCCATTCGCGAGGCGCTGCACAACCGTGAGTTTATGGAGGTCGAGACGCCCTCCCTGTTTAAGTCCACGCCCGAGGGCGCCCGCGACTTCATCGTTCCCAGCCGTATTCAGCCGGGTAACTTCTACGCCCTGCCGCAGTCCCCGCAGCTCCTGAAGCAGCTGCTCATGGTCGGTGGCGTCGAGCGCTACTACCAGGTTGCCAAGTGCTTCCGCGACGAGGACCTGCGTGCCGACCGTCAGCCCGAGTTCACCCAGGTCGATATCGAGATGTCCTTCGTGGACCAGAACGATGTCATGAGCGCGCTCGAAGAGGTCCTGTCCGATGCCTTCGGCCGCATGGGCGTCGAGATGCCCACGCCGCTGCGTCGCATGAACTACTGGGAGGCCATGGACACCTATGGCTCCGACAAGCCCGATACCCGCTATGGCATGCACCTGGTCGACCTGACCGACATCTTTGCCAACTCCAAGTTCAAGGTCTTTGCGACTGCCGCAAACGAGGAAGGCTCTGTCGTCAAGGCTATCAACGCCAAGGGCGCCGGTGCCTGGGCACGTGCCAAGATCGATAAGCTTGCCGGCGTGGCCTCCACGTTTGGCGCCAAGGGTCTGGCTTGGATTGCCTTCCGCGAGGACGGCTCCATCAACAGCCCCATCGTCAAGTTCTTCTCGGACGAGGAGATGGCGGCTCTGCGCGAGCGCATGGATGTCGAGCCCGGCGACCTTGTGATGTTTGCCGCCGGCCCGCGCCTGCTCTCTGACGAGATCCTGGGCGGTATGCGTTCGCACATGGCCAACGCCCTCGAGATCAAGCGCGAGGGCCACGACTTCCTGTGGGTCGTCAACTTCCCGCTGTTCCACTGGGATGAGGACCGCAAGGCTTACGCTGCCGAGCACCAGCCCTTCACTCTGCCGACCGAGACCGACATCGCCAAGATTGAGGCCGATCCGCTGGCAGCCGGTTCGTGCACCTACGACTTTGTCATGGACGGCTTTGAGGCCGGCGGCGGTGGTATGCGTATCCACAACGCCGAGATGCAGATGTCCATGCTCAAGCTCCTGGGCTTTACCGAGGAGCGCGCCGAGTCGCAGTTTGGCTTCCTCATGGAGGCGCTCAAGTTTGGTGCGCCCCCGATGGGCGGTTTCGCTCTGGGTCTGGACCGCGTGTGCATGTTGCTCACCGGCTCCGACTCCATCCGTGACGTCATGGCGTTCCCCAAGACGGCCAGCGGCTCCGACCTTATGTCGGGTGCTCCGAGTGCCGTTAGCGGCGCCCAGCTCAAGGACGTCAGCCTGCGCCTGATGTAGGCAAGCGGCTACATATTGCCCGTTGCGAGGGAAGGACGCGTGCCTTCCCTCGTTTTTTATGCGTGGGTGTTGCGAGGGCATAGGTTGACCGGGCGTCGCGGAAACTGCGTCCCAGAATTTGCGTCCAAAACGGGTCGCAGTTTCCCAAACAGGCCCCTTTGGGAAACTGCGTCCCAGAATCCAGCCAAATAACGGGTCGCACTTTCCGGTTGAGCTGTCTAACGGAAACTGTGCCCCAGAATGAGCGCTCAAACGGGACAGGCTTTCCGCAACAACTGTTTGGCGGAAAGCCTGCCCCAGTTTCTTATAGCGAGTCTCTCTGAACGAGCTGCATGTGCATGACGGTGGTGGTGGGCTCGGCACCCTTGATCATGTCGAGCGCAATGTTGGCGGCCATGTGTCCTTCTTCGCGCAGGGGCTGGCGGACGGTCGTGAGCGCGGGGACGCAGCGCGCCGCAATCTCGTGATCGTCGAAGCCGACGACAGAAACGTCCGCAGGAACGGATAGGCCTGCCTCGTTGAGTGCGGTGATGACGCCAGCCGCGATACGGTCCGATCCGCAGAGCACGCCATCGAAAGCAATCTCGCGCGCGAGGATCTGGTGCATGGCCTGATAGCCGTCTCCGCTGTTCCAGCCGGTATAGATAACGTTTGCGTCTGGGAGGTCTTCGCCCAAGACGGCGCGGTAGCCGCGCAGGCGGTCGACAACAGCGGGGTTGTCTTGCGGTCCCAACACGGCGACGATATCTTTGCGCCCGCGATCCTTCATGGCGAGTGCCGCAAAATGTCCGCCCTCTTCGTCGTCAGAGTAGACCGTCGAGAACACATCGCGATAGGGGTGGCCCTCGAGCTGGCCGCACAACACGGTGGGTACGCCCAGCTCGCGCAGCACCTCGAGCAGCTCGCTGCCTTTGTAGGGAGAGACGTCGATCACGGCGTCGAACGAGCGGCGCTCAAAGTGCTCGCGTGCGCGATTGCGCTCATGCGTAGAAGACGCCTGCAAGATAACGGGCAGATAGGACGACTCCGACAGTTCCTCGGTAATGCCGCTCAAAAACTCGCTATAGGTGGGGTCGCTGAAGAGTTCACTCAGAGGCTCGGTCACGAGCACGGCGATGATTTCCGTGCGCCCGACAGCGAGCGCTCGGCCACGAGCGTTGGGGACAAAATTGACTTCCTTGGCCGCCGCGCGGACGCGCTTTTTGGTTTCCTCGCTAATGCGGGGCGAATCGTTGAGGGCGCGCGATGCCGTGGAGCGCGACACGCCGGCAGCTGCGGCAACCTCGGCAAGCGTAGGTGCGGTGCGAACTGGTTGTGTCATGGCGTCTCCTGGAAAATGCGGTCGATGTTGTCACTGATACGGGCTAGTGCGGATACAGCTTACTATAGTGCGCCTGAACAGCGTTCATGATATCCGGTGACCGGTGTCGTTTTGCAACCAAGCCGAAATCGAATACGTCTCGTGTGGGTGAGATATCAGCGGGCGTGGAGGTTGCCTACGAGCTTAAGAACGATGTCTTGTGCTGAGTTTCGATATTCAGGGTGACATAAGTGTTGCGATTGTACAACCGGTTGCACCGTTAACCCTGCCAAATCGACCGTTCAGCGGACAACCGGTTGCACAGTTTTTTACATCGCCCGTAAGATAAGGACAACCGGTTGCACAAGAATCACTACGATGATGAAGGAGCATCACCATGGACGCCATTAACGATTGGGAAAACCAAGCGCTCACCCACAGGAACCGCCTGGCACCCCATGCGTACTTTATGGGTTACGAGACCGCCGATCTCGCTGCAACGTACAGCCGCGAGCTGTCGCGCGGGTTTGTCCAGCTGTCCGGCTCGTGGCAGTTCCGCCTCTTTGAGGGCCCCGCTGCCGTCTCCAACGAGGAACTCTCCACGTACAAGCCCGAGTGGGATCACGTGGAGGTTCCGCACCTGTGGCAGGTGGACGGCTATGGCAACCTTGCCTACACCGACGAGGGTTTCCCGTTCCCGGTTGATCAGCCGTTCGTTCCCTCCGACGACCCCACGGGCGTCTACCAGCGCATCGTCAACCTTCCCGCCGTTCCTGCCGGCGCTCGCGAGATCATTCGCTTCGACGGCATCGAGAGCTATGGCGAGCTGTACGTCAACGGTCAGTATATCGGCATGACCAAGGGTTCGCGCCTGTCTGCCGAGCTCGACGTGACCGACGCGCTCGTCGAGGGCGACAACCTGTTTGCGGTCAAGGTCCTGCAGTACAGCGATGGCAGCTACATCGAGGATCAGGACATGTGGTGGGCCTCGGGCATCTTCCGCGATGTGTACCTTATGCAGCGTCCCGCCGCGCACCTGGTCGACTTTAGGTTCCGCACGCACCGCGAGGGCGATGCCGCTCTGATCACGCTCGATACGGTTGCCGAGGGCGCTTCCCGCGTTGTGTTTACGCTCAGCGATGGCGAGAACGTGGTGGCTACGGGTGAGTGCGTCGACAGCCATGCCGAGTGCAGCGTGACCGATGCCCACTTCTGGAATCCCGAGGACCCCTTCCTCTACGATCTTACGTTTGAGGTCTACGACGGCGACAAGGTGAGCGAGTACGTCCCGCATCGCCAGGGTCTTGCCGAGGTGACGGTCGAGGGCAATCATATCTACCTCAACGGCACTTACTTTAAAATGCATGGCGTCAACCGCCACGATCACGACGATCACAAGGGCCGCGCCGTGGGCCTCGATCGCATGCGCCGCGACCTGGAGCTCATGAAGCAGCACAACATCAACGCAGTGCGCACCTCTCACTATGCCAATGACCCGCGCTTCTACGAGCTGTGTGATGAATATGGCATCATGCTGGTCGCCGAGACCGATATGGAGAGCCACGGCTTCGAGAATATCGGCAACATCGCCCTGGTTACCGACGACCCGGCATGGGAGCCGGCCTACGTCGACCGTATTGAGCGCCTGGTGATGCAGGAGCGCAACCACGCGTGCATCATCATGTGGTCGCTGGGCAACGAGAGCGGCTATGGCTGCAACATCCGCGCGATGTACGCCAAGGCTCACGAGCTCGATGGTCGTCCGGTCCACTACGAGGAGGACCGCAACGCCGATACCGTCGACGTCATTTCCACGATGTACTCCCGTGTGTCGCAGATGAACGACTTTGGTGAGCATCCGTTCCCCAAGCCGCGCATCAACTGCGAGTATGGCCACTCCATGGGTAATGGCCCCGGAGGCCTGTCCGAGTACCAGGAGGTCTTCGATCGCTGGGATTGCATCCAAGGCCAGTTTATCTGGGAATGGTGCGACCACGGTTTGGCTGCTGTGACCGAGGACGGCGTTGCCTACGATATGTATGGTGGCGACAACGGCGATTACCCCAATAACAGCAACTTCTGCATCGACGGCATGGTGTTCCCTTGGCAGCAGCCGAGCCCGGGCCTTACCGAGTACGGCCAGGTCATCTGCCCGGTTCGCATGGCTTATGACGCCGAGGCGGGCGAGCTGACTGTCACCAACAAGCGCTGGTTTACCACCCTCGAGGATGTTTGCCTGTCGGCGGAGACCCTGGTGGACGGCGACGTGGTCTGCCGCAAGACGCTCATGCCCGGTGCGGTTGCCCCCGGTGAGTCCGTCCAGCTTCCGCTGGTGATTCACGAGGCCGCGGTAGGCGAGACCCTGCTGACTGTGCGCGCCTACACCATGGCCGCTCACGTCTGGTGCGAGCCGATGTTCCAACTGGGCGCAAACCAGTTTGCCATCGCAAACCATCCGGCGCCGGCCATTGCGGCTCCCACTCGTCCTGAGCTTACGGTCGAGGAGACCGAGCAGGAGATTCGCATTCACTCCCTCAACGGCGAGCTGACCTTCAGCAAGGTAAACGGCACCGTGAGCGAGTGGAAGGCATCCGGCCGCGACGTCATGACCTCCGGCCCCCAGGTTGGTTTTTGGCATCCGCTCGTCGACAACCACGCCCAAGAGTATGACTCCCTGTGGAAGGACAACTTCATCGATGTGATGCAGACGTCCACCCGCAAGGTTTCTTGGAAGCAGGACGGCAATGCGGTCGTCGTTACCGTGAGCCAGCGTATCGCTCCTCCCGTCCGCGCGTTCGGCATGCGCGTCGAGCTCGTCTACACCGTGCTTCCGAGCGGTCGCGTCGACCTCAAGGTTTCCGGTGAGCCCTACGGCGACTATTCGGACATTATCCCGCGCATCGGCATCTCCTTCGAGGTTCCCGGTTGTGATCGTGCCGTCGAGTGGTATGGCCACGGCCCGGGCGAGAACTATCCGGACTCGCTGCGCGCCAACCCGGTCGGTCATTACCGCACTACGGTCGACGACATGTTCACGCCCTACGTTATGCCCCAGGACTGCGCCAACCGCGAGGGTACCCGCTGGGTCGCCCTGCGCTCCAGCCACGGTGACGGTCTGGTCGTGACGCGTCCGAGCGACGCCGCTTCCAATCCGTTCTCGTTCTCCGCATGGCCCTATAGCTGCGAGGCTATCGATAGCGCCAAGCATGTCTACGATCTTGTCCCGGGCGACACGGTTACGGTCAACATCAACGACCAGCTGCTCGGCCTTGGCTCGAACTCTTGGGGCTCCGAGGTGCTCGATTCCTATCGCACCCGTTTTGAGAGCTTCAGCTTTGAGGTGTCCCTGCGACCGCTGACGTCTGCCGATCTGGCTCAGGCGCTGGCACCCATTAAGGAGGCATAAGTCATGCATATCTTTAACTCGCGTGCCGATTTCGACGCCCAGATGAAGTCCGTCAAGAAGTGGATGCGTACCGGTCAGGCACTCGACGGCGTTTCTGAACTGCAGCACGATGTGGCGTACTCTATCGGCGACTCGCTGGTGTATTGGTGGGTGAACGCCCACGAGGCGGCTACTGCCGATCTGGTCGGTCACCGTCGCTACCATGCCGTGCTCGCCCCGCTCGACGGCAATCTGACCGTTGAGGTGGCTTCCAAGGCCGATCTTACCTGTACGCGCGCCTACAGCGATATCGATGATCGCGAGCGCTTTGAGGGTACGGGGGAGACCGTGACGATTCCCGCCGGCGGCGTTGCCGTCGTCGAAATTGACGAGGCCTACCGTGTCGTGGCCGATGCCACGGATCCCCGCGTCGTGGTACTGCACGTGACAGTCGAAGGTTATTCCTTCCCCAACAAGTAGTATTCGTCCGCCTGGACGTTTGCTTCGCGCCGTTAAGGGGGATGGCTTTGTTGACTCCCTTTTCCCCATTCCCCTTAGCAGGTGCGCCATCCGTGTTTGCACTTGCAGCTCGGACGGTTTTAGATGACATTTAACAGATGATTGGGAGGGCTTATGAGCTCTGAAAAACGAGGAACGATTGGTTCGTTCGCTCTGCTGGGCATGACGGTCGCCGCCGTGTTCGGTATCAAGAACATCATCAACAACAACGCGGCCATCGGCTTGGCAGCTGCGCCGTCGTTCTTCTTCGCCACGCTTTTGTACTTTGTCCCCTATACCCTGGTTACCGCCGAGTTCGTCGGCCTCAACAAGGACTCAGAGTCTGGCGTGTACGCATGGGTTAAGACCTCGATGGGTGGTCGCTGGGCGTTCCTGACGGCATTTAGCTACTGGTTCGTTAACCTGTTCTTCTTTGCGTCCGTCCTGCCCAACGTCATCATCTACGCGAGCTACGTGTTCTTTGGTGCCAACGCCGAGCTTTCGCAGCTGTGGATCACCATTATCGAGATCGTCGTCTTTGCTATCGCCACGTGGGTTTCGACCAAGGGCGCTAAGTGGATCGGCTCCATTTCCTCCTTCGGTTCGACCGCGGCTCTCGGCCTGACCGCCGTGTTCATCCTGCTGTCCCTGGCTGCTGCCTTTGGCGGCGTTGAGTTCGCTACGGCTCCTACTCCCGCTAACATGGCTCCCGACATGAGCAACTTCGCAACTGCGTGGGGCTTCTTCGGTACGCTTGCCTGGATCATCCAGGGCGTTGGCGGCGCTGAGTCTGTCGGCGTGTTCCTTAACGACCTTAAGGGTGGCGTCAAGGCCTTCGTGCGCACCGTCGTTATCGCCGGCCTGACCATCGGCCTTCTGTATGCAGGCGCTTCGCTGCTGGTCAACCTATTCATCCCCGAGGGCGGCGTTGCCATCTCCACCGGTATCTTCGACGTATTCGGCGCTGTCTTTGCCCACTTTGGCATTCCCATGGAAGTGTCTACGCGCGCCATCGGCTTGATCCTTCTCGCCGCCACGCTGGGCTCCCTCATGATGTGGACCTCTGCTCCCATCAAGGTTTTCTTCACCGAGATCCCCAAGGGCGTCTTTGGTAGCAAGATCGTCGAGCTCAACGAGCATGGCATTCCTGCCCGCGCTGCTTGGCTGCAGTTCGCCATCGTCGTCCCCATCCTGATCATCCCGGCCCTGGGCTCCGGTAACCTCGACGACCTGCTCATGATCGTCACCAACATGACGGCTGCCACCGCTCTGCTCCCACCGCTGCTGATTTTGCTTGCCTACTTTATGCTGCGCAAGAACTTCGACACTGCTCCCCGTGACTTCCGCATGGGCTCGCGTACCTTCGGTCTGGTCGTTGCTGCATTCCTGCTTGTGGTCTTCTGCTTCGTGCTTATCTGCGGCACCATTCCGCTCGATCAGCCGCTGTGGCTGACGCTGGTCTACAACGTTGGCGGTGTGGTTGTCTTCCTGGGCCTTGCCGTGATGTGGTACAACCGCTACATCAACCGCCTGCGCGAGACCGATCCCGAGGCTGCCGAGAGCGAGCTGCGCCCCTCCGTCCTCGACATGATGGAGTAGCGGCTAGGATTAATCTACGGCTGTAGAATAAATCGATTCCCTTTCCTAAGGAGGGGCCTTACGAGGCCCCTCCTTTTGTGTTTTGGGGCATGGTTTTGGCCCCCGTGGTCAAAAAATGCCAAATATGAGTACTGTTGCAAAAGAAGTGCCATATTTTTCGGCCTGCTCTGAGCGAAAATGGGCTCAAAATCAATTTATCTAACCCCCTTCAAAGGGCGTTTGACGGCTTTCAACCTCTTCGAATCACTCAAATAAGGCAATTTGCTCTCGATTTTGCTGCTACTAAATTGGTGACAGTACTCATATTTGCCACTTTTTGACCACGAGGTGTTCAGAGGAGCTCTCGAGAAGCATCTAACGGTACAATAGCTACCACGTGGCTGGGTTTTGCCGGCCGAATGTACGATGTCGTGGGAGGGGACATGGTCGAGTTTACAAAGACGATTAAAGATCCGTTGGGATTGCATGCCCGCCCGGTTGCGCTGCTCTATGACATTATCGCCAAGCATCGTAGTGACGTGTCGGTCAGTATCGGCGATCGCCGCACGGATGGACGCGATGTCATGGGGCTCATGGCTCTCTACGGTGAGTGCGGCGAGGACATCGTGTTCCGCGTTTCGGGCGTGGATGAGGCCTCCTGTGTCACATCGATCAGAAATCTCTCGCTTTAAGCATGACAGGGCGTGGTAAAGGATGGTCCTTTGCCGCGCCCTTTTGTTTCGTATAGGAAACTTTTTCGAAATCTGAATGCGGACCCTTTCCAAAAAGTTAACCACGTGTTAGTTTACTAAAGCGAACATAGGCGTGGTTAACTTTTACCGCGTCGATGTTGAGGACGAACTGACGTTAGGAGCCACTCATGTCTTGCGGACCGCAGATGCCGGCAATGCCGCTTTCGATGGTAAAAGCGGGCGAAACCGTGCGCGTGTCCCGTGTAAAGGGCAATGAGGACATGAAGCACCACCTCAAGGACCTCGGCTTTGTCGAGGGCAACGAAATCCACGTGGTGAGCTCGAGTGGCGCCAATATCATCGTCACGGTGCTGGGCGCACGCTTTGGCATCGATTCCAAGGTTGCCATGCACATCATGACCGTCGGTTAGTCCGCAGCATTTCATAAAAACCGAAAGGGGGACAAGAGGATGAAGACGTTGGGTGACGTTAAGGTGGGCGAGAGCTCTACCATCGTCAAGCTTCACGGTGAGGGTGCGCTTCGCCGTCACCTTATGGACCTGGGGCTCATCAAGGGCACTTCGTTCAAGGTCGTGAAGGTTGCACCGCTCGGTGATCCGGTCGAGATCAACGTGCGCGGCTACGAGCTTTCCATCCGCAAGGAGGAGGCTGCCGTCGTCGAGGTCCAGTAAGGGCTCGCGGCGCATATATCTGCAGATAAAGTTAGGTTTCTCTAACTTAATGCAGCATCTTTGAAGCACATTATCCAGCCTGCGCGGAGAAAGCAGCGCAGGCACACAAGGAAGAAGGATTGAATGGCGGATTCTCAGATCCATGCCGCGCTGGCGGGTAACCCCAACTGCGGCAAGACCACGCTTTTCAACCTGATTACCGGCGCCAACGGCTACGTTGGCAACTGGCCCGGCGTCACGGTTGAGAAAAAGGAAGCCAAGCTCCTAAGCGACAAGAACGTTACCATCACGGACCTCCCTGGCATCTACTCGCTTTCCCCCTACAGCCCCGAGGAGCAATGCTCGCGCGATTACCTCATGAGCGGCGAGCCCGATGTCGTCGTCCAAGTCGTCGATGCCACCAACCTCGAGCGTAACCTGTACCTGGCGCTTCAGGTTATCGAGACCGGCCTGCCCGTGGTCGTTGCCCTCAACATGGCCGACCTGGTCGAGAAGAACGGCGATAAGATCGACACGGACAAGCTTTCCAAGAAGCTCGGTTGCCCGGTCATGATGATCTCGGCTCTTAAGAACAAGGGCATCACGGAGCTGTTCGATCAGGTCAAGAAGTCCGCTGCTTCTAAGGGCCAGGTACCGGAGCACAAGTTCGATTCCTCCATCGAGGACGTTCTGGACCACATCGAGAATAACCTGCCTGCGAGCGTTCCCGCCAACAAGCGTCGCTACTACGCCGTCAAGCTGTTTGAGCGCGATGCAGACGCCTGCAAGCTCATCAACCTCACTAAGGAGAAGGCTGCTCGCGTGGAGGAGCTGGTCGCCCAGTGCGAGCAGGACTGCGACGACGATGCCGAGTCCATCATCACCGGTGAGCGCTATGGCGTCATCGCGCACATCATCGATGAGTGCCTCACTAAGGCTCCGGCCAAGATGAGCACCTCCGAGAAGATCGACCGCGTGGTTACCAACCGTATCCTGGGTCTGCCGATCTTTGTAGTCATCATGTTCTGCGTGTACTACATCGCCGTTTCTACCTTGGGCGGCACGGTGACCGACTTCACCAACGACCAGCTCTTTGGTACCGACGGTTGGTATGTGCTCGGCCAGGGTCGCGACGCCTACGACGCAGCTGTCGAGGCCGCGGGCGATGCTGCCGATTCGGTTGATCCGGCGGAGTATGGCCCGTATGTTCCGGGTATTACCACCATGGTCCACGACGCCCTCGTGGCGGGCGGCACCAAGGACGGCGGCCTGGTCGATTCGCTGGTCTGCGACGGCATCGTCGGCGGCCTGGGCGCCATCTTCGGCTTTGTCCCGCAGATGTTCCTGCTGTTCGTGATGCTGTCCTTCCTGGAGGACTGCGGCTATATGGCCCGCGTCGCCTTCATCATGGACCGCGTGTTCCGTCGCTTTGGCCTGTCCGGTAAGTCCTTCATTCCTATGCTCGTGTCTTCGGGCTGCGGTGTCCCCGGCGTCATGGCTACCAAGACCATCGAGAACGAGAAGGACCGCCGTATGACGGTCATGACCACCACGTTTATTCCCTGCGGCGCTAAGCTGCCGATCATCGCCCTGCTCATGGGCTCCATCATCGGCGATTCTTCCACCACCGCCGCGTGGATCAGCCCGCTCTTCTACTTCCTGGGCGTCTTTGCCGTCATCGCCTCGGGCCTCATGCTCAAGAAGACCAAGCTCTTCGCCGGTCGCCCGACGCCGTTTGTTATGGAGCTTCCTGCCTACCACTTCCCGGCGATTCGCTCTTGGGCGCTGCACGTGTGGGAGCGCTGCTGGGCCTTTATAAAGAAGGCCGGCACGGTCATCTTCGCGTCCACCGTCGTCGTTTGGTTCCTCTCCAACTTTGGTAGCTATAACGGTTCCTTTGGCTTCCTGCCTGCGATGGACGGCATCCCCGAGGAGTTCATGGACTACTCCGTGCTTGCCATGCTCGGCAACCTGATCGCCTGGATCTTCGCCCCGCTCGGCTTTAGCACCTGGCAGGCAACAGCACTGTCCGTCTCGGGTCTTGTCGCCAAGGAGAACGTCGTCGCCACCGCCGGCTCGCTGCTGTCCGTTGCCGATGCCGCCGAGACCGATCCGAGCCTGTGGACCGCGTTCGCCGGCATGTTCCCGACCATGGGCGCTTGCGTTGCCTTTGGCGCTTTCAACCTGCTGTGCGCTCCGTGCTTTGCCGCTATGGGTACCATCCGCAACCAGATGGATTCCGGCAAGTGGACCGCGATTGCCCTCGGCTACGAGTGCGCCTTCGCTTGGGTGATCGGCCTGTTCATCAACCAGTTCTACAACCTGCTTGTTCTTGGACAGTTTGGTATCTGGACGGTGGTGGCCATCGTGCTGCTGGTTGCGATGCTCTTCCAGATCTTCCGTCCCATGCCAAAGCATGCATGGACCGACGAGGACGAGACCAACGCTGCTTCCGCCGCAGTTTCCGCTTAAGTCCGAATAAGGATTAACCCCTTTCCATGAGCCCGGGTGTCCCAGCGACACTCGGGCTTTTGTTTTAACCGCTAGGCAATTTCGTTATAATCGACGTCCGCAAATCGATTCATTATGTTGGAGAATCCATTTGATCATGGCAGATATCGACAATAGGATAGCTTTGGTGATTCCCGCGTATGAGCCGAGTGGTCGGCTGGCCGCACTACTTGAGGAGCTCGTGCTCGGATGGCCGGGACCGATCGTTGTGGTGGATGACGGGAGCAGCGCGTCCTGTTCTGTGGTGTTTGACCGCGCCCGCGCGCTTGGTGCTACGGTTCTTGTCCACGGGCTCAACCGCGGCAAAGGTGCGGCTCTCAAGACTGCCTTTTCTTATCTCTTGGAACAGGTCCCGACTGTTGCGGGGGCCGTCACGGCAGATGCCGATGGTCAGCATTTGCCTGCCGATATCCGCGCCGTTGCGCGCGAACTCGGTCTGCACCAGGACTCGTTGGTGCTTGGCTGTCGCCGATTTGACGGTAATGGCGTTCCTGCGCGCAGTAAGCTCGGTAACAATTTTATGCTTGGGGCCATGCGCGTGCTCTGCGGTGTCGATGTGAGTGATACGCAGACGGGCTTACGTGGCCTTCCGGCGTCGCTTATGCGCCGCATGCTCGCTGTGGTGCGAGACGGATATGAGTTCGAGACAGAGATGCTTGTGCTGGCGCGGCGTGCGGGTGGCATCTTCGAGGTTCCCATTACCACGGTCTACGAGGGTGACAACGAGGCATCACATTTCCGTCCCGTTGTTGATTCGCTTCGCGTGCTCGGTGTCTTATTCTCTGCGTTTGCGCGCTACACGCTCTCTTCGCTCTGCACATCGCTGTTGGATTGGGCACTGTTCTCTGCGCTCGTACTCCTATGGTCGCATGGTGTCGCGACCAGCGCAGCCATCGTGTGGGCAACCGTCGTTGCGCGGGTCGTCTCGGCATTTGTCAACTATATGCTGAATCGAAATATCGTCTTCAAAGCGGATAATTCCAGCTGTTCTCGGAGCCTTTGCCGCTATATCGCCCTGTGCGCAGCTTGTATGTTGGCGAGCGCAGCTCTCGTCCTCTTGATTTCCGTTGCACTGCCCATACCGGTCTTCATCATCAAACCGTTTGTTGATACGGCATTGTTCTTTGCTAACTACCGTATCCAGCAGTCATGGGTCTTTGAATAGGGGGATGATTCCGTGAACGTTCATGAGCTTAAGAAAGCCAAGAAAAGCGTGGTGGAAAAACAGGGGGCACGGAAGCGCGATGTGACGACCTTTATCGTCACTGCAGTCCTTATGGTCATCTATCTGCTATGGCGTCTGCTGTTCACCCTGCCGTTTGATCAGGGGATTCCCCAGATGGTTTTTGCGGTCTTGCTGCTCATCGCTGAGACAGTAACCGCGTTTACGACCTTCGAACTTTACTACCGCAAGGTTAAGGCCGACAGCGGACATCTCGTTATGCCGAAAATCTTGCCCGAAGACTATCCCGACGTTGACGTGGTAATCGCTACGCACAACGAGCCGACTGACGTGTTGTTCAAGACGGCGAACGCCTGTACCTACATGGACTATCCCGATCGTTCTCGGGTGCACGTCTATTTTGCTGACGATGGCTGCCGCAAAGAGGTCGCTTCCCTTGCGGCTGAACTTGGGATTGGTTATATCCCCTGCGAGGATAACAAGTATGCCAAATCGGGCAACCTCAACAACGCGTTAAGGCACACGACTTCACCGCTGATCGCGACGTTCGATGCCGACATGATTCCGCGTAGCAGCTTTCTCGTAGATACCGTGCCATATTTCTTGCTGCCTCGCTATATTCAGGATGGCGCGACCGGCGCATGGCGTTATCGTTCCGAGGACGAACTCAATGAGGACCTTAAAGTCGGTCTGATTCAGACGCCGCAAAGCTTCTATAATCTTGATCTTTTTCAGTTCAATCTGTACGCCGAGGACAAGATTCCTAATGAGCAAGATTTCTTCTCACGCGAGGTAAACCAGATGCGCAACTCGTCCAACGCCTGCGCATACACCGGTAGCAATGCCGTGATTTCGCGCGCCGGTATGGAGGAGATTGGCGGGTTTCCGTATCATACGATCACCGAAGATTTTGAGACGAGCTGTCGTCTGCAGATGGCGGGTTATATTACCTATGCCACTGATAAGGTCGAAGCTCACGGCCTCTCGACGACGGATGTGCGCTCGATGGTGCACCAACGCATCCGCTGGGCGCGCGGTGTGATTCAGAGCATCCAAAACACGGGTGTCATCTTTTCCCGCAAGATTTCTTTTTCCGCGCGCATTACCTATCTGTGCAGTTTTCTGTACTGGTGGTCATTCTTCAACCGCATCATCTTCATTCTTGCGCCCATTATGTTTGCCTTGTTTGACTTCCAAGTGGTTAACTGCACACTCTGGCAGTTACTAATTTTTTGGCTGCCGAGCTATTTCTTTTATAGCAGGTCTATGAAATTGCTTTCGAGCAATGTTCGCAGTCAGAAATGGAGTCAAATCATCGACACCACGCTGGCGCCATCACTTATTATTCCCGTATTTCTTGAGACGCTCGGTATCCGCGAGACCAAGTTCAAAGTTACGCGTAAAGACAAGACGACCAATCGCAGCGGTAGCCTGTGGAACATGCTTCCACACCTGTTGCTCGTGGTGCTCTCGGTTGCAGCTATTATCAGATTTACATGGGGAAAGTATGGCATGGCGCTCGTGTACAGTTCTGTGATCATCTATTGGTTGTGCTACAACTTGATTGCCCTTTTGTATGCTATTGCCTTTTCGGGCGGTCGGTCCATGCCGCGCAAGAGTACTCGCATCTCCGTAGACGAACCTGCGGTGCTGACGGCGCTGTCGGTTGAGGATGAGTGGTCGAAGCTAGCCGAGGACACCGGTGAAGCCGTGGTCGAAGGTGGCGTTTCCCTCGATTGCAGCTCGGACGCAATGGATGACGAGGGTCCTGTGGGTGTTTTCGCGGGGCGTGCTATCAACATGTCAGACGGTGGTGTACTCGTGCGCATCGATGATCCCTTTCCCGAGGAGCTACGCAGCTTTGCGGTGCGCTTGGGAGATGGTCGCTATTGCACATGCGTTTCTGGTAGGCTTGTGCGCCTCTTTCAATCCAAATGTGGCGATGATGAGCCGTGGTACGCGGCGTTTCGAATCGAGCACCGCTCGCTCGAGGAACGTCGCATCTATGATCAGCTGCTGTACGATCGCGAAACGGGCATCGCCGAGGAGCTTGATAGCTGGAACACCACCTATGACGATATCGTGCGTATTGTCCGCATGAGGATAAGGGCGCTTCTTTCGTGTTACCGCGTATGGAGGTCCCGCCGCCGCTCCAGGCGTGATGGCGATCGATGCGGCGATTCGCGGGATGCGGAGCGGACCAGTCGCGATTCTGCTCATGTCGAAGGAGACGCTGCATGCTGATTATTGCTGCCTTCGGCCGTGCGGCGCTGTTCCTGCTAGCGCTCTTCGGTCTGTGCTATTGGATCCATCGTTTGACCGAGACGGATGTGCATTTCGCTCCCGCGTGTGCCTTGTGTGTCATGGGGGTCGTCACGTATGCCGGTGGAATCGTGGGTGCGCTTGCCCCTGCCACCTGGGGGGTGGTTGTGGTGGGCGCCATTGCCGGTGCAGCGGCAGTGCCCTGTCTCCATGGTCGTGGTCTTGCTAGATTGCCCTTTGGTCTCCCTGACGCGTGTTTTCTCCTAGGTATGTTGATCTTTCTGTGGCCCCTGCTGTCGGCGCGTCTCGAGCATTACGATAACTTTACGCATTGGGCTATAGCGCTCAAGGTCATGCTGGAGACGGGGGCTTTCCCCACGGCGTCAAGTGGTCTCGTTGAGTTTTTCAACTATCCGCTTGGCACAACTTCACTGCTGTACTGCGCATGCACGTTTTTAGGCCATGCCGAGGGAACAATGCTCGTTGTTCAGGCAGCCTTTATCTTCTCATGTTTTTATGCTGTTCTTGGTATTGTGCGCAATCGCCGTTCGTTTCTGCCATATGCGGTGTTAGGGGCTGGCTGCTCGCTCCTTACGTTTTTCAATGTAACGATTCGCATTAATAACCTTTTGGTTGATTTCGTGCTCCCGGTCCTCACGATGGCGTGCTGGGCAGTCGTGGATCGTTATAACGGTGATGTTCGCCGCGAGCTCAAGTTGCTCGTGCCGTTGATGGCGGAGCTCATAGTGGTGAAGTCGACGGGCGTCGTATTCGCTGCATTTGTGCTCGCTTACCATTTAGCGCGCGGACACGTTGCTCTCAGGAATCGCAGCTGGAACGCTCGCCTGCGCTGGTTTGGTGCAACTGCCGTCGCAGGTGTTTTGGGTTTTTCCACTTATCTGATGTGGAGTTGGCACATGGCCACGGCGCTCGCGGGCGTCAAGAATAAGTTCGATGTGGGCGATGCTGCTCACGCGGCGGTGGTCGGCGGTAAGAATACTGCCCAGATCGCGCAGGTCGTCTCGACGTTTTTTGCGACCTCCATCGATTTAACTACCAGGCCTGTGCTCGGTTTCCTGCTCGGCAACTTGGCTGTTGTCGCATTGCTAGCGGCTGCTCGGTGGCGCTTTGGGCATCAGTTGACACATGTGCGCCGCGCACTGGTTGCGCTTGATTTCATGACAATTGTTTACTATGTGGGTATTCTCGCCATGTACATTTTCTCGATGCCAATGGACGAGGCCTTGAGGCTTGCTGGATTCGATCGTTATGCTTGCAGCATCATTGCATTGTTTGTCGGCGGCCTGGCGATGGCAGTTACCGTTGAGCTTGAGGGGCAGATGAAATTCCGGTCCGATGGTTCCCCCTGCCATGCAACGCCGTTACATAAGCGGCGATACCAACAGGTTGTAATGGGCTGCATCGCCTTGTCGCTTGGCCTTTTGACGAGTGAATACAACGGCATGCTATTCAATACAAAGACATACGACACTTCGCTTCCGGCGACGGTCCGAGATGTCGTCGGTGATCGCTGGCCGGCATCGGGTAAAGAAGACGGTGCTCGTTATTTGCTGTTCGGTTCCGATCGCGATGGGCTTATGACTTCGTACTACTTCACGTATGTGGCTCGATATTATTTGTTTGCCCCGCATTCCGATGCCATATGCGCGTTCTATGAGCCCAATATGGATAACCTTCTGTCGGGTTATGACAAGCTCATCGTAATCGAGTCCAATTCTGCGGAGATGGGTCTACTTAAAAAGCATTATGGCGTTACAGGCAAGGTCGGCGTCTATCGTATCGAGAAAAATAGCACCAGGGTAAACCTTATTGCTGAGTGAGGCAGCGAGATGAGCTCTATGATTATGATTTCACCCATTCCGGATAGGTTGCCTTGTACCAATGTGGTGGGGAGATGTGGCGTTTCCCCAGATAAAACCGAACAAAATAAACCTGTCCCTTTTTGGTAGGTGGAGAATGGGGTAAAGTAAGTGGTGGTTAACTAGAGGAGGCTTGCTATGGCACCTATCGATATTGTTGTACTGGCTGTTATCGGTATTGCGTTTGTCGCCGTGTGCGTGCGCATCTACCGCAAGGGCACCTGCGCCGACTGCGCTCAGGGTGGCGTTTGCACCGGGCATTGCTCCAACAAAAAGACGTGCGCCGCACTTAAGGGCGTGGACAAAATCGCCGAAGACTTGGGCCGCGGTATCAAATAAGGTCCGGACATCCAAGCGCTCCGCGGGCATCCGTTCGCGGGGCGCTTTGTGCATTTGAGGGAGAGCACGGCGAGTCGAAGAGTATTTTTGGGGTATCGTTAACTGGACTATTAATTGGCAACTTATCTATAACGGAGTAACCGCATGAGCGCTCGCGTAACCATGAAGGACATAGCCGCTGAGCTTGGCGTTTCCATCAATACCGTGCACAAGGCTCTGACGGGAAAGGCCGGCGTGAGCGAATCCGTGCGCGCCAAGGTGAACGCTAAGGCCGAGGCCATGGGCTATCACCGCAACACAAGTGCCTCAAGCCTGCGCCGCAAGGATATCAATCTGGTGTTTTGCCTGCCCCGCGCATCGCGCGAGGGAGCGTACTTTTTCCGTTACCTGTGGGAAGGCTGCAATCGCTTTGAACAGGAGGTCATCGACCGGGGCATTACGGTTGAGCGCGTTGAATTTGGCGTGGGCGGCTACGCTGATGCACTCGAGCAAATCGACGAGCGTCTGCAGGTGGGCGAGAAGATTGATGGCTTGCTCGCCTATGCGCCGGGCGACGATCGTGCGACTGAGCTTTTGGGGCAGATCGCCGAGGCGGGCGTGACGATTGAGCTCGTTGACGGCGACCGCCCTCACCTCGATCGCCTGGGCGCTAGTTTGGCCGACTACTCCACGGCGGGAAGCCTGATGGCCGAGCAGGCGGCCAACCTGGTTCACGCTTCTGGGACCGATACCCGCGTGCTTTTATTGGCGGGCGACCCCTATACCGACTCGCACTATTTGACCGCTCGCGCCTTCCACAATTACCTTCGCGAGCACAATGTTCCCTGGCAGGTCGAGGATCTGACCGGTGCTCATGCCCAGGTCAAGCAGCTCGAGCACGAGCTCAACCAGCGTCTAAAGTCATCGGAAGCCCCCGAGTTGATCTGCAGCGTGTTCGCCGTGGGCTCTGAGCTGATTGCCGATGCGCTTGTCTCGGCTAACAAGGCCGGCGAAGTAATGGTGATTGGCAACGACCTGTTCCCAGAAAGTGCGCTGGCTTTGCGTCGGGGCATCTTTACCAACATCGTCTACAAGGACCCGGTGAGTCTGGCATATCGTGGCGCCAAGACCTTAGGCGATTACCTGCTGTGGGGAAAGACGCCGGCGGAGCCTGTGCAAAAGGGGGCTGTTGAGATGGTGTTTGCCAGCAACGTCGATCGTTACTGCGAGCTCGCCGGAATCTAATGCGTTTAGGGAGTTCCCTACTTGCCGCGTACTTTTTGGCTGGGGATCGAAAAATTGTTTCGAAGGCCGCTGATGGCGAATCTGCCGTCAGTGGCCTTTCTTTGTGCCGATCCAACGCAGGGTCCATGGCTCGGCAACCGTTAAGCGGTCAAAACCTACCGTTCGCCCCATGATGGTTAGGTGAACGTTCACCTCGTAACGCATTTTGCACTAAGATGGTGAACGTTCACCTAGAGGATGACGAGCGTATTGTGCGCCCGCTCCGCAAACAAAGGGGTTGTTTGATGAAAAACTTCATGGACGATCAGGATTTCCTGCTGAGCACCAAGACCGGCGAGGAACTGTTCCACAACTTTGCCGAGGGCATGCCCATCGTTGACTACCATTGCCACATTTCTCCCAAGGA
>URSP01000011.1:0-29929 GCA_900550515.1 uncultured Collinsella sp.
CACGAGCCGGAGGCCACTTAATGTGGCCTCCGTGCGAGCCAGGACTGTAGAGCAGCAAACTTAACCCCTGCGCCGCCCGGGCTGGGAATCCGCCCCCGCGCACAGGAGGGGATTCCTTTTGTGTAGGCTTTGCGGAAATGTGCCAATTTTGGGATACGCCCGGCGGCGTGGTCTGTTGACGGCACAGCTAACGCCACGTATCCTATCGAACTGCGTGTTTCGTAGGGGGATGCTGACCCCTCGATTCAAGCCGTTGCACTTTACAGAAAGCTGGAATCATTCGAGAAGGAGTACGCTTTGCCTACTATTAACCAGCTGGTTCGCCAGGGCCGTCGTTCCGTGCCCAAGAAGTCCAAGAACGCTGCTCTGCAGCACAACTCCCAGAAGCGCGGCGTGTGCACCCGCGTCTTCACCACGAGCCCCAAGAAGCCGAACTCGGCTCTTCGTAAGGTTGCCCGTGTTCGCCTTGTCAACGGCATCGAAGTTACTGCTTACATCCCGGGTGAGGGCCACAACCTGCAGGAGCACTCCATCGTGCTCGTCCGCGGCGGTCGTGTCCGTGACCTCCCTGGTGTCCGTTATCACGTCATCCGTGGCGCCTACGACGCTGCTCCGGTCCAGAACCGTATGCAGGCCCGTTCCAAGTACGGTGCTAAGCGCCCCAAGGCTAAATAAGCCAGATAACGTTTTGATACTTTCGCCGTGTGCCGCCTAAGCGCCGCACGGTAGACACTTAAGGAGATTTCACATGCCGCGTCGTGCAGCAGCTAATCGTCGTGAGGTTCAGCCTGACGCCGTTTACAACAACCGCCTGGTGACTCAGCTCATCAACAAGGTCCTTCTTGACGGCAAGAAGGCCACCGCTGAGCGCATCGTTTACACCGCTTTCGAGATCGTTGCCGAGAAGTCCGAGGGTGGCGACGCTCTCGCTACCTTCAAGAAGGCTATGGACAACGTCAAGCCCACGCTCGAGGTTAAGCCCAAGCGTGTCGGTGGCGCTACCTATCAGGTCCCGATGGAGGTCAACTCCCGTCGTTCCACCGCTCTGGGTATCCGCTGGATCGTCAACTTCTCCCGCGCTCGCAAGGAGAAGACCATGGCCGAGCGTCTCGCCAACGAGATCCTCGACGCCTCCAACGGCCTGGGCGCTTCCGTCAAGAAGCGTGAGGACGTCTTCAAGATGGCCGAGGCCAACCGCGCGTTCTCTCACTATCGTTGGTAAGTTAAGGTAAGGAACTAACATGGCTAAGCCTAAGTACAAGCTTTCCGATACCCGTAACATCGGCATCATGGCCCACATCGATGCCGGTAAGACCACCACGACCGAGCGTATTCTTTACTACACCGGTAAGACCCACAAGATCGGTGAGGTCCATGAGGGCGCTGCCACCATGGACTGGATGGTTCAGGAGCAGGAGCGCGGCGTAACCATTACCTCCGCTGCTACCACCTGCTTCTGGAACAAGGACGGTAAGGACTACCGCATCCAGATCATCGACACCCCGGGCCACGTTGACTTCACCGCTGAGGTCGAGCGCTGCCTGCGCGTCCTCGATGGCGCTGTCGCCGTCTTCGACGCCGTTGCCGGCGTTCAGCCCCAGTCTGAGACCGTTTGGCGTCAGGCTTCTACCTTCAACGTCCCCCGCATCGCCTTCATCAACAAGTATGACCGCGTGGGCGCTGACTTCTTCAACGCTATCGAGACCATGAAGGATCGTCTCGATGCTAACGCCGTGGCCGCTCAGGTCCCGATGGGCGCCGAGGACAACTTCTGGGGCGTCATCGACCTGGTCACCATGACTGCATGGGACTTCAAGGCCGACGAGAAGGGTATGACCTACCCCGAGCCGATGGACGAGATCCCGGCTGAGTTTGCCGACATCGCTGCCACCAAGCGCGAGGAGCTCCTCGACGCTGCTGCCAGCTTTGACGACGAGCTCATGGAGAAGATCCTCATGGAGGAGGACTTCACCGTCGAGGAGCTCAAGGCTGCTCTGCGCAAGGGCGTTCTGGCCAACGAGCTCAACCTCGTCTTCGTGGGCTCCGCCTACAAGAACAAGGGCGTTCAGGAGCTGCTCGACGCTGTCGTCGACTACCTGCCCAGCCCGCTCGACGTTGAGGCCGTCACCGGTACCGATCCGGACACCGGCGAGGAGATCCAGCGTCATCCTTCCTTCGACGAGCCCTTCTCCGGCCTGGTCTTCAAGATCATGACCGACCCGTTCGTCGGTAAGCTCACCTATGTCCGCGTTTACTCCGGCCGCGCCGAGTCCGGCTCCTACGTGGTCAACGCTTCCAACGGTCAGCGCGAGCGCCTCGGCCGCATCCTCGAGATGAACGCCGCAGAGCGTATCGACCGTGACGACGCTGCCGCCGGCGACATCGTCGCTTGCGTCGGCTTCAAGAACTCCACCACCGGTGACACCCTGTGCGCCGAGGGCAAGGAGATCGTCCTCGAGAAGATCGAGTTCGCTAAGCCCGTTATCGACGTTGCCATCGAGCCCAAGACCAAGGCCGAGCAGGACAAGATGTCCCTGGCTCTGACCAAGCTCGCCGAGGAGGACCCGACCTTCCAGGTGTCCACCAACCACGAGACCGGCCAGACCATCATCGCCGGCATGGGCGAGCTGCACCTCGAGATCATCGTCGACCGTCTGCTCCGTGAGTTCAAGGTTGACGCTAACGTTGGCAAGCCCCAGGTTGCCTACCGCGAGACCGCTGGTCACGACGTCGAGAAGGCTGAGGGCAAGTTCGTCCGTCAGTCCGGCGGTCGCGGTCAGTACGGCCATGCCGTCATCAAGCTCGAGAAGATGGAGGAGGGCTTCGGCTACGAGTTCGTCAACGCTATCGTCGGCGGCGTCGTGCCCAAGGAGTACATCCCGTCCATCGACAAGGGCATCCAGGAGGCCCTGAACACCGGTGTTATCGCCGGCTTCCCGGTCCTCGACGTTAAGGTCACCCTGTTCGACGGTTCTTACCACGAGGTCGACTCCTCCGAGGCCGCCTTCAAGATCGCCGGTTCCATGGCTATCAAGGACGCCCTCAAGAAGTCCGATCCGCAGCTGCTCGAGCCGATCATGGCTGTCGAGGTCGAGACCCCCGAGCAGTACATGGGCGACGTTATGGGCAACCTCTCCGGTCGCCGCGGCAAGATCGAGGGCATGGAGGATCGCAAGAACAGTAAGCTCATCCGTGCCAAGGTGCCGCTGGGCGAGATGTTCGGTTACGCTACCGACCTTCGCTCCCAGACCCAGGGCCGTGCATCCTACACGATGCAGTTCGACTCTTATGAGCCCGCGCCCAAGTCCATCGTGGACGAGGTCATGAGCAAGAACGCCTAAGTTCGAGCTCCCTGTTACGTAATCCGCGAGAACATCTCTCGCACTCTTTGGAGGTTTAAGTTGGCTACCCAGAAGATCCGCATTCGCCTCAAGGGCTATGATCACGAGGTCGTCGATCAGTCCGCGAAGCTCATCGTCGAGACCGCTCAGAAGACCGGCGCTCGCGTTTCCGGTCCTGTCCCCCTGCCCACCGAGCGCAACCTGTACACGGTTATCCGCTCGCCGCACGTGAACAAGGACTCCCGTGAGCAGTTCGAGATGCGCACCCACAAGCGCCTCATCGACATCCTCGACCCCACCTCGGGCACCGTTGATTCGCTCATGCGTCTCGACCTCCCCGCTGGCGTCGACATCGACATCAAGCTCTAAGCGATATCGCTCATAGCTTAAAGGGCCCCGCTGCCGTTACGGTAGCGGGGCCCTTTTGTTTTGAGTTTAGATTTTGGGATAGCGAATTCGTCTGCCGAGCCGGCGGCTGCGGCGCCCTATTCGCTCAGGGGGCGCAAGGATGCTTCTTCGAAGTGGAAGACGCACAAGCCGCTCTCGGTCTCAATGCATGCGCGGCCGCAATCGTCGACCGTTCTAAATATGCCTCGTGCCAGCTCGTCTCCAGCGGGGGAGCGGGCGATAACGTGCTTCCCGATCCAATTGAGGTGAGCGATATATTCGTCGTGGACGGGCGCGAGCGGACCGGCGTCTTCTTCCTTGGCGTTGAGGCGCTCTGCCCAGGTATCTACAGCGTCTATAACTGCGTGATAGACCTCATCGAGGAGCATGTCGACGGCGGGAACGCTCTCGTTGAGGTCCGAGAGGCCAATTGCCGCCAGGCCGCCATCGGGCACCTCTTGGGGCGTGTAGTTTACGTTGACACCAATGCCGCAGACGGCGAAAGGTTTGCCTTCGTTATCGCGTGCGGCCTCGACCAGAATGCCGCCGAGCTTGCGTCCTCGCGCGACCAGGTCGTTGGGCCATTTGAGGCCAATCTCGTTTGCAAGACCCTGCTTTTCGAGTGCTTCGAGCACCGCTAGGCCGCTGACGGCGGCAAGACCAGAGTACTTTGCGGGATTAACGCATGGACGCAGGACAATCGAAAGCAATAGGTTGCCGGCGGTTGAGTCCCACTTGTGCCCGCGCCGACCGCGTCCTGCTGTCTGAGCCCGGGCGGCAAGTCCTGTGCCGTGCGGCGCTCCCTGTTTTCCTGCTTCGAGCAGGTCATCGTTGGTCGATCCGGTTACGTCGACCACTGTTAAACGTAAATCCATAACAGCTGGTACCTCCTAAGGTAATAAGGCAATCGCGTAATGGTGTCGAGAGATAGACACAATGTGAAGCCTTTGTCGCATTTGGACAATTTAATGTTAACACGTCAACAACGACTGAAATGCGTTATCCTCTCTTGGTCGATGTAAACACGTCAACAACTCAAAGGAGGTTAGTGATGGGTTTCACGATTCTTGGAACAGGTTCGGCACTTCCTGAGCGCAGTGTTTCCAATGACGAGCTGTCCGAGTTCCTCGATACCTCGGATGAGTGGATTTTTACTCGCACAGGTATCAAGAGCCGCCACGTCTGCACCGCCGAGTCACTTGACGACCTTGCCGTAGCGGCGAGCGAGCGGGCACTCCAGGTGTCCGGAATCGACGCGAGCCAGCTGGATCTGATCGTCTGCTCGACGACGACGGGTGACCACCTTGTTCCCGCTGAGGCGTGTGCCGTTGCTGAGCGACTAGGCGCGACGTGCCCTGCCTTCGATGTCTCGGCGGCTTGTGCCGGCTTCGTATTTGCGCTCGATGTCGCCGAGGGCTATATCGCCCGCGGTCGCGCCGAGCGCGTGCTTGTCGTTGCTGCCGAGCAGATGACGCGCGCGCTCGACTGGACCGACCGTGCCACCTGCGTGCTTTTTGGCGATGGGGCAGGCGCCGCAGTGATTGAAGCTGGGGGAGACAGCCCCCTTGCCGTTGAGCTTTCGACGGCGCCCGACGTCGAGACGTTGCGCGTTCCCGGTCTGGTCGGTACCTCGCCGTTTAAGGCTTCCGCAGATAGCGCGAGCGTGCTGTCCATGAATGGCCGCCGCGTGTTCAAGTTCGGCGTCAACGCCATCTGCGACACGGTCCATAAGCTTGCGATCGATGCGGGCATTTTGGTCGAAGACATCGATCATTTTGTATTCCATCAGGCTAACGAACGAATCCTGAGCCAGGCGGTCAAGCGCCTGGGCGTGCCGGACGAGCGCGTGGTTCGCACGTTGCGCGAGACCGGCAACATTTCGAGCGCATGCATTCCGCTTGCCCTCGACCGGCTGGCAAACGCCGGTGCACTTCACACAGGCGACACCATCGCCTTGGTTGGATTTGGCGCCGGTCTGGATATAGGTGGCTATCTGCTTCGTTGGAAGTAGTCGCACATAGGAAATAAAAACGCCCTAGGGCACAACCAAAGGAGAACTACCATGGCAGATCAGAAGACCTTCGAGCGCGTTTGCGACGTTATCCGCGAGACCGCCGGTCTTGACGATGTCGAGATGAAGCCCGAGTCCACGCTCGAGGAGATTGGTCTCGACAGCCTGGGCACCGTCGAGATCCTCGTTGCCGTCGAGGACGAGTTTGGCATCCAGCTCGATACCGAGGAGAACCCCAAGACGGTCGGCGAGTTCGCCGATACGGTCGAGGCGGCATTGGAGAAGTAGAGATGCTCAAGACTCCTCTCTGCGATCTGCTCGGCATCGAAAAGCCCGTGTTCCAGGGCGGTATGGCCTGGATTGCCGATGCCTCGCTGGCGTCCGCAGTGTCCGAGGCGGGTGGCTTAGGCATCGTCGCGGCCATGAACGCCGACGCCAACTGGCTTCGCGACCAGATTCATGAGCTGCGCGCCAGGACGGATAAGCCCTTTGGCGTGAACGTCATGCTCATGAGCCCGTTTGCCGACGAGGTTGCACAGGTCGTGATTGACGAGCGAGTGCCGGTCGTCGTGACGGGCGCCGGCAATCCCGCCAAGTACATGAAGGCGTGGAACGAGGCGGGCATCAAGGTCATCCCGGTCGTTGCCTCGGTGGCGCTGGCGCGCCTCGTGGCACGTCGTGGAGCCACGGCGGTTGTTGCCGAGGGTACCGAATCGGGCGGCCATATTGGCGAGACCTCGACGATGGCACTGGTGCCGCAGGTCGTCGATGCGGTCGACATTCCCGTCGTGGCCGCCGGCGGTATTGCCGACGGACGCGGCGTGGCGGCCGCCTTTATGCTGGGCGCCGAAGGCGTGCAAGTGGGTACGCGCTTTCTGGTCGCAGACGAGTGCACCGTCTCGGAGCAGTACAAGGAGATGGTCCTGAAGGCCAACGACACTTCGACGCGTGCGACCGGTCGCTCGACGGGACATCCGGTGCGCGCCCTCAAGAGCCCCTTCACCAACGCCTATGCCAAGAGCGAGGGTTCCGGTGTGAGTGCCGAGGAGCTCGGTGCTATGGGAACCGGTGCGCTGCGTAAGGCCGCCAAGGACGGCAACTACGAAGAGGGTTCGTTTTTGTGTGGACAGATTGCCGGCATGGTAAACGAGCGCCAGAGCGCACGTGAAATCGTCGACGACCTGGTCGATGGTGCCGAGCGCGTCCTGAAGGGTGCGTCCGCATGGGTAGCGTAGCGTTTCTGTTTGCCGGCCAGGGTGCCCAACACCCCGCGATGGGCGTCGACCTGGTCGAGGCATCGCCGGCGGCTGCCGAGGTGTTCGCGATCGCCGACGAGGTGCGCCCGGGGACCAGCGAGCAGTGCCGGAGCGCCTCCAAGGAGGAGCTCTCGCAGACCGAGAACACGCAGCCGTGCGTGTTCGTTCACGACCTGGCAGCGGCCGCCGCATTGCGTGAGCGCGGCGTGGTGCCTGCCGCCTGTGCGGGATTTTCGCTGGGCGAGGTCGCCGCGCTCACCTTTGCGGGGGCGTTCGATACGCGAGCGGGCTTTGAGCTTGTGTGCGAGCGCGCGGCGCTGATGGCCGCGGCTGCCGAGCGCCGTCCGGGCGGCATGCACGCCGTCATCAAGCTCGATGCGGCGCAAGTCGAGAACCTGGCTGCGCAGGCCGGCGAGGACTGCTGGCCGGTCAACTACAACAGCCCGCAGCAGACGGTTGTTGCCGGAGCGCCCGATGCGCTGCAGACCCTCGACGTCCTAGTAAAAGAGGCTGGCGGCCGCGCCATGAAGGTCGCGGTGTCGGGTGCATTTCATAGCCCCTATATGGCCGAGGCGACCTGTGGCCTTGCCGCATATATTGAGGCCGGTCACGCGCCGTCCCCGTTGCTCATTCCTGTTTTGGCAAATATGACAGCGGCGCCCTATCCGGCGGACCCCCAGACGGCATCGGGTGTCTTGGCCAATCAGGTGAGCCATGCCGTGCGCTGGGTCGATACGCTGCATGCTCTGCAGGATCAAGGCATCGACACATTTATTGAGGTCGGCCCCGGCAAAACGCTGTCCGGCCTGGTCAAGCGTACGTTGAGCGACGTTCGTGTGTATTCGTGCGAAACGGCCGAGCAGGTCGCAGCTATTGCTGACGAGCTCGCATAGTCCACAGGGCTGTAACCCGAAAGGAATGACATGGGCAACTTGAACAATGGCGCGCTCGAGCGCAACGACTCACGTCGCGTGGCACTGGTCACGGGCGGCTCGCGGGGTATCGGCCGCGCCTGCGCTATCGGTCTGGCGGAGGATGGCTACGATATCGCCGTCGTCTATGCCGGTAGCACAGATGCGGCGCGCGAGACGTGCGAAGCCTGTGAGGCGGCTGGCGCCACGGCGCGCGCATATCAATGTGACGTGGCCGACCCCGCTGCCGTCAACGCGTGCGTGGAAGCGGTCCTCAACGACTTTGGCTTCATTTGGGCGCTCGTCAACAACGCTGGCATCACCCGCGATGGCCTGCTCATGCGCATGGGCGATGACGCCTTCGATCGCGTGCTCGATGTCAATCTTAAAGGAACGTTTAACACGACGCGCGCGCTCACCAAGACCTTTATGCGCCAGCGCGGCGGTTGCGTCATCAACATGAGCTCGGTTGTGGGCCTGATGGGCAATGCCGGGCAGGCCAACTACGCTGCCTCCAAGGCGGGCGTGATCGGCCTGACCAAGGCGGTGGCGCGCGAGCTTGCGCCCCGCGGTGTACGAGTGAACGCAGTCGCCCCCGGGTTTGTCGAGACAGATATGACGGCAAAGCTCTCGGAGAAGGTGCGTACGGTAACCGAGGAGCAGATTCCCCTTAAGCGTATGGCGCAGCCCGAAGAGGTGGCCGGTGTGGTGCGATTTTTAGTGAGCGATGCGGCTGCCTACATTACGGGCGAAGTCATACGCGTCGACGGCGGAATGGCGATGTAGAAAGCAAGCCGGGTAAGCGGCTTGGATGAGGAGACCATGATGGAACAGAGAGTTGCAATCACCGGTATCGGTGCCGTGTCGCCGCTCGGCAACACCGCGCTTGCCACCTGGGCGGCCATGTGCGCCGGCACGTGCGGCATCGGCCCGATCACGCACTTCGATACCGATGCGTTTGCCGTCAAGGTGGCGGCCGAGGTCAAGGGCTTTGACGGCAACGAGTACTTTGGCAAGCGTGACGCCAAGCATCTCGACCCCTGCGTTCAGTTTGCGATGGCGGCTTCGGACGAGGCGATGCACGATGCGGGCTTTGATGTCGAGGGCGCCATCGATTGCGAGCGCCTGGGCGTCTACGTGGGGTCGGGCGTGGGTGGCATGCAGACACTCGTCGACAACGTCCATACGATTGCCGACCGTGGGCCCCGCCGCGCATCGCCTTACATGATCGCGATGATGATCCCCAACATGGCATCGGGCAATATTGCAATCCGCCACAAGGCAAAGGGCCCGACCCTGCCCGTGGTGACCGCGTGCGCAACCTCGGCCCATGCGGTGGGCGAGGCGTTCCGCGCCATCAAGCACGGCTATGCCGACGCGATCCTCGCCGGCGGCGCCGAGGCGGCCATTATCCCCGATGCCGTTGCGGGCTTTACGTCCTGCCGCGCATTGACCACCAACCCTGATCCCGCGACGGCTTGCCGCCCGTTCGATGCAGACCGCGACGGCTTTGTGATGGGTGAGGGCGCCTGCGTGCTGGTACTCGAGAGCATGGAACATGCGCAGGCGCGCGGTGCGCACATTTATGCCGAGGTCGTGGGTTACGGCAACACCGATGATGCCTATCACATCACGAGCCCCGATCCCGAGGCTGCTGGCATTGCCCGCGCGATATCGCTGGCGGTTGCCGAGGGCGACGTCAAGCCTTCCGAGGGTCTCTACATCAATGCCCACGGCACATCGACCAAGCTCAACGATTCGTCCGAGACGGCGGGCATTAAGCGTGCGCTCGGCGAGGACGCGGCACGCGCCGCGCATGTCTCGTCGACCAAGTCGATGACCGGCCACATGATTGGTGCCACGGGCGCCATCGAGATCATGGCCTGTGCCATGGCGCTCGAGCAGGGGGTGGTGCCGCCGACCATTAACTACCACACGCCCGATCCCGCCTGCGATCTTGACTACACGCCCAATCGCGCGGTTCGCGCCGACCTTACCTGGGCGCTTTCGACCAACCTGGGCTTTGGCGGACACAATGCCGCCATCGCGCTGCGTAGATATGCAAGGAGCTAGAGCATGGATTCCAAAAGACTTGCCGAGATAGCCGATGTTATGGAGGACCGCGGCCTCACGCGCGTACGCGTTGAGGAGCCCGATGGCACCGCGGTCGAACTCGAGCGCGCGAGCGCCGCGCAGCCGGTTGCCGTGCCCATGCCTATGCCGGGTACCGTGACTGCTCCGGCGGTGGCTCCTGTCGCCATGCCTGCCACCGCACCGGAACCCGCCGCGCAGACACCTGCCGCCGCGTCGGAGCCCAAGGGCACCGAGGTAACCGCTCCCATGGTCGGCGTTTTCTATGCTGCCCCGGCGCCGGGCGACGAGCCATTTGTGCACGTGGGCTCCAAGGTCAAGGCCGGCGAGACCCTCTGCATCATCGAGGCCATGAAGGTTCTCAACGAGGTAACGGCAGAGGCGGATGGCGAGGTGCTCGAGATCTGCGTGGCCGACGGCGACCTCGTGGAGTTTGGCAGCTGCCTCATGAGGATCGGATAGGTGATATCCATGAACAAAGAAGAGCTCAAGAAGCTGTTGCCGCATCGCGAACCGATGCTTTTGCTCGACGAGGCCGAGCTGGTGGGCGACGAGGCCCACGGTAAGATCACGATTACGGGCGACGAGTACTTTTTGCAGGGGCATTTTCCGGGAAACCCGGTCGTCCCCGGCGTGATTCAATGCGAGATGCTCGCCCAGAACTGCTGCGTGCTGCTGATGGGCGATGAGGAGGCGCGCGGCGCGACGCCGTTCTACACGAGTCTGGACAAGGTGCGCTTTAAGCGTCCGGTGCGCCCGGGCGACACGGTGGACCTGGTGTGCTCTATCACGCGTGCGCGCGGGTCGTTCCGGTTTGCGACGGGTACTGCGAGCGTCAACGGTGAGGTTTGCTGCCGCGCCGATATGTCTTTTGCACTCATGCACGAAAGTTAAGGAAGGCTTCATGTTCGACAAAGTGCTCATCGCCAACCGCGGCGAAGTCGCGGTCCGTGTTATCCGCGCGTGCCGCGATATGGGCATCAAGACCGTCGCCGTTTATTCCACGGCCGATGCGGACGCGCTGCACGTACAGCTTGCCGATGAGGCATATTGCATCGGCGGCCCGCGTCTTGCCGAGAGCTACCTCAACGACGATGCCGTGCTCACCTGTGCCGTAAAGTCGGGAGCTAAGGCAATTCATCCCGGTTATGGCTTCTTTTCCGAGAAGGCGAGCTTCGTGCGCGACTGCGACAAGTATGGCCTGGCGTTTGTCGGCCCTTCGGCCGAGGTAATCGACAGCATGGGTGACAAGGACGCCGCACGTCGAACGGCTGCCGCGGCGGGCGTGCCCATCGTTCCGGGCTGCGATTTGCTCAAAAGCCCCGAGGAAGCAACGGCCGAGGCCGAGCGCATCGGCTGCCCCGTGCTCATCAAGGCGCGTGCCGGTGGTGGCGGTCGCGGCATTCGCAAGGTCGAGCGCGTGGAAGATGCGGCAAAGGCGTTCATCGAGGCGCGTGCCGAGGGCGAGGCCGTTTTTGGCGATGGCGAGTGCTACATGGAGAAGTTCGTCGCGCCGGCGCACCACGTTGAGGTGCAGATTATGGCCGATAAGCAGGGCCATGTGTTTTCGCTCGGCGAGCGCGAGTGCTCGGTTCAACGTCGCAATCAAAAGCTGATCGAGGAGAGCCCCGCGCCGTGCCTCGACGGACATGACGACATTCGTGCTCGCATGCACAAGGCAGCGCGTGACTTGGCTCGTGCCGTCGGCTACGAGGGAGCCGGCACCATCGAGTTTTTGTACTCGGACGACGGTAATTTCTACTTTATGGAAATGAACACACGCTTGCAGGTGGAGCACCCGGTTACGGAGTTTGTGACCGATACCGACTTGGTCAAGTGGCAGCTGCGCGTGGCAGCCGGCCAGCCTCTGCCCTTTGAGCAGGAGGACATGCCGGTTCGCAACCACGCCATGGAGTGCCGCATCAATGCCGAAACGCCGGACTTTCTGCCGTCATGTGGAACGGTCACCGCGTTGCGTGTGCCGGGTGGTCCGCGCGTGCGCTGGGATTCCGCCATGTTTACCGGCGCGAACGTTCCGCCGTACTACGACTCCATGCTCGGCAAGCTCATCGTGTGTGCGCCCACGCGTGACGGCGCCATTCGCAAGATGCGCTCGGCCCTGGGCGAGCTTGTGATCGAGGGCGTGAGCGAAAACAGCGAGCTTCAGCTCGACGTGCTGGCAAACGACGAGTTCTTGTCGGGCATGTATCACACCGATCTGATGGGGCATCTCTATGCTGATGAATAGAAAAGCGAAGACGGTCAATGTCCTCGAGGGGCCGATAACCGAGTCGTGCGCTGAGTTTCCCGCGCGCCACGTGTTTATCAAGTGCCCGGAGTGCCGCCGTGTGATCGATGAGGCGCGCCTGCACGACAACCTCGAGGTGTGCCCCCGTTGCGGCAAGCATTTTCGCGTGAGCGGTCGCGCACGCATGCGCATGACGGTCGACGAGGGCACGTTTGAGGAATGGGATGCCAATCTGGCGTCGGAGGACTTCCTCTCGTTTCCCGGCTATGCCGACAAGCTCAAGAGCGCTGGCGAGCGTTCGGGCGAGCGCGATGCCGTTGTGTGCGGCAGGGGCGAAATCTGCGGTTGCGATACGGCGCTCTTCTTTATGGATGCCAACTTTATGATGGGCTCGATGGGCTCGGTGGTGGGCGAGAAGATTTGCCGCACATTTGAGCGTGCGACCGAGCTGGGATTGCCGGTTGTCGGCTTTACCGTTTCGGGCGGCGCGCGCATGCAGGAGGGCGTGACCTCGCTCATGCAGATGGCCAAGATTTCTGCGGCGGTTAGGCGTCATAGCGAGGCGGGCGGCCTGTACATCACGGTGCTCACCGACCCCACGACCGGAGGCGTAACCGCGAGCTTTGCCATGGAGGGCGACATTATCCTGGCCGAGCCCGATGCCCTGACGGCATTTGCCGGCCCGCGCGTGATCGAGCAGAACATGCACAAGCGCCTGCCCAAGGGATTCCAGCGCTCCGAGTTTTTGCTGGAGCACGGCTTTTGCGATGCCGTTGTTCCGCGTGGCGAGATTACGCTTACGGTAGGCGAGCTGCTGGCACTGCACGAAGGGCGCGCACCCGGCCTGGGGGCACCACATGAGATCGTGCATACGGGCCGCCGTGGCAAAAAGCTGGGACACTTGTTCAAGCGCTCGGCCGCACCAAAAACCGCGCTCGAGATTGTCAAGCAGACCCGCTCGGCAGATCGCGCCACGGCAGGCGAGATGATCTCGCTGGGCCTGGATGGATTTGTGGAGCTGCACGGCGACCGCTACTTTGGCGACGACGCTGCTGTGGTGGCTGGCATTGGCTGGAAAGACGGACGCCCCGTAACGGTCATCGCCATCGAGCGCGGCACCACGACCAAAGAGCGTATGCGCCGTAACTTTGGCATGGCGCATCCCGAGGGCTACCGCAAAGCGCGTCGCCTTATGCGCCAGGCCGAAAAGTTTGGTCGACCGGTTCTGTGCCTGGTCGATACTTCGGGCGCGTTTTGCGGCATCGGTGCCGAGGAGCGCGGCCAGGGCGAGGCGATTGCCCAGAATCTCATGGAGATGAGCGGCCTTAAGACGCCGATTGTCTCGGTGGTGACAGGCGAGGGCGGCTCTGGTGGCGCGCTGGCGCTATCCGTGGCCGACCGCATCCTGATGCTCTCGAGCTCGGCCTATTCGGTCGTGAGCCCCGAGGCCTGTGCGTCGATCCTGTGGAAGGATACCGAGCGCGCGAATGAGGCCGCCGAGGCGCTTAAGCTCACGGCCCCCGATCTGCTGGCGCTCGGCATCATCGACGGCATTGTTGACGATAAGGGCCTGTCGCATGAGGAGATCGCCGGTGCCGTCATGTCCTCGGCATTTGATGCCTTCGATACGCTTGGGCAGCTCGACGACGCGACCCTCACAAACCTCCGCTACGAAAAGTACCGCGCAATCGGTCAGTACCGCACGATGTGACAAAGGGACAGCCCGCATGTCATATTGGGAAAGGCGTTCCATGCTACAAGTTTCTAACACCTCGTTTACAACGTCGGTTTCATCAAACGCCATGGCCGTGGTGGACTATCTGTCCAAAAGCATGATGTCGGCGCTGCCGTTTATTGTCTGCGCGGCGTTGTTCCGCACCGTCGCTGTCATTATGGGCGAAGGCATGCTGGGCCTGTGGTCTGCCGATTCCGAAATCTATTGCCTGTTCTACAGTTGGCTCTATAACGCCGGCTACTACTTTTTGCCCATTTATCTTGGTTGGGCGGCCGCCCGCCAGCTCGGTTGCTCGGAGCAGCTGGGCATGATGCTGGGCGGCGTATTGATTGCGCCCGATCTGCTTAAGCTCGTCGATGCCGCATCGACGACGGGGGCATCGATGACTTCCGTGTATGGTCTGCTTCCCGCGCCGGTCAACGATTACACGACGACTGTTATTCCAGTTCTCCTTTCGGTGCCTGTGCTATGGCGAGTGGAGTGTTTCTTTAAGCGCGTTATCCCTAGGGCCGTGGCATTTTCGTTTGTTCCGTTTGCGACCATGCTTGTCATGGTTCCGGTTTCGCTGTGTATTACGGCACCGGCGGGCAGCTATCTGGGCATGCTGTTGGGCCAGCTTATGTTTATGCTTGGCAATTCCGGTGGCATCGTGTCGCTGCTCACGCTCATGGGGCTTGCCGCGGGCTGGGAGTTCCTAAAGATAGCGGGCGTCAGCAACGTCGTTCTATCGCTTGCGTACGCGCAGTTTATGAGTGTGGGAACGGATTCGTGCATCCTGATTGCCGCGACGATGGCGACGTTCGCCGTTTGGGGCATGCCTTTTGGCGCGTCGCTCCGCGTTGCGGATAAGGACGAGAAGGCGCTCATGCTGGGTTATTCGATCTCGGGTGTTCTTGGCGGCGTAAGCGAGCCGGCGCTGTACGGTTGCGGCTTTAAATATGGCAGGTGCTTGACGTGCATGGCCATTGGCGGCGCCGTCGGAGGCCTTGTTGCGGCCGTGGGCCACGTTACGGCCTATACCATCGGCATGACGAATGTCCTCATGGTCATTGGCTTTGCCACGGGCGGCATCTCGAACCTGCTGTGGTGCTGCGCTGCCGGCGGTGTGGCATTTGCGGTGTCTGCGGCGCTGAGCTGCTGCTTTGGCGTGGTGCCGGCGAAGGGACAGACGATGGGGGACGGAGCCGATTCACCCGAAACCTCGAAGAGCGTGGCCGAAGTAAGCGCGTAAACCTGTGCGACACAAGGACGATTCCTTTGCCATGCTCCAAGGCCGTGGCCCGTGTGGGTCGCGGCCTTTTTGTATCTGAAGGACAAAGTGGCTACACTACAATCCGTTTGAGCAATAGATATATATAGGCAGTACCGTGGGGGCTGATGAAGATGGTCGAGTGGATCGTTCGTCGTGCGCAGGGCGACCGTGCGCGCGTGGGCACGTTGACGGGCATGGTGTGTATTCTCGCTAATGTTGCGCTTTGTGCTGCGAAGGGCGCAATTGGTGTGCTGTCGGGATCGGTTTCGATTGTGGCGGATGCCATGAACAACCTGTCCGATGCCAGCTCGAATATCGTGAGCGTGCTGGGCTTTAAGCTGGCGAGCAAGCCGGCGGACCCCGAGCATCCTTACGGACATGGCCGCTACGAGTATCTCTCGGGTCTGGTCGTGGCGGCGCTCGTGCTGCTGATCGGCGTTGAGCTGGTGAAGTCCTCGGTTGAGCGCATCATCCACCCCGAACCTGTCGAGTTCTCGCTTGCCCTGGTGGCAGTTCTAGTGCTTTCGATGGTCGTAAAGCTCTGGATGGCGGCCCTCAACCAAAAGCTCGGCGATCGCATTGAGTCCGAGACGCTGCATGCGACCGCGCAGGATTCCAAGAACGATGTCCTTGCCACGGGCGCCGTACTGGCGTGCGCAATTGTTTCGCAGGTGACGGGCATCAACCTTGACGCTTGGGTCGGCCTTGCCGTTGGTGCCTATATTGGCTGGAGCGGCCTTGAACTTATTCAAGATACGGTGAGCCCGCTTTTGGGCCAGTCACCCGATCCTAAGCTGGTCAAGCACATTCGAGACAAGATCATGAGCTATCCCGGCGTTTTGGGCGTTCACGATTTGATGGTTCACGACTACGGCCCGGGCAGGAAGTTTGCAAGTGCGCACGCCGAGATGGCGGCCGAGGCCAGCCCGCTGGAAAGCCACGACACGCTCGATAACATCGAGCAGTCGTTTAGGAACGAAGACGGCATGATTGTCACGCTTCACTACGACCCCATCGTGACCGACGATCCAAAGGTGGCGAGCATGCGCTTGCGCATCAACGCTATGGCTCAAGAGATCGATAGCCGCCTTTCGATTCATGATTTGCGCTGCGTGCCGGGCCCCACGCACACCAACGTGATTTTTGACTGCGTGCGTCCCTCGGATCTGCAGATGAGTGCCGAAGACTTAAAGCACGCGCTGGCACAACGGGTCGAATCGGAATATCCCAAGTCGATTGCCAAGATTACGATCGACGAAGACTACGTAGGGCATACCCACGAGTAAGGCTGTGCCGGCAAAGCAGGTTATGCAGAAGGGGAGAGCATGAAGAAGCTGTATCTACTCCGCCACGGTCAGACGGAGTTCAACGTCAAAAAGCTGGTCCAGGGCCGCTGCGATTCGCCGCTGACCGATCTGGGCCGTCAGCAAGCCGGGATGGCAGCCGCATGGCTTAAGGGCCACGGCGTCGTCCCCGACAAAGTGGTCTCTTCGCCCTTAGGCCGAGCCATGGACACAGCTCAGCTCGTCGCATGCGAGCTCCTCGGCCCGGACGCAGCAGCCGAGCCCTGCGAAGGCATTATCGAGCGCTGCTACGGCTCCTTCGAAGAAGGCCCGCACGGCGCGCTGCCCACCGACGTCTGGGATCCGGGCGAGGACCTGGTTCCTTTCGGAGGAGAAGGAAGCCGCGCGCTGCAAGAGCGCATGGTAGACACCCTCACCAATCTCATGGGCTCCGAGGGCATCGAAACCCTCCTAGCAGTAAGCCACGGCAGCGCCAGCCGCCAATTCATCAAGGCTGCAGCTCCAGAGGGCTTCGAACTCCCAGCAAAACTCCCCAACTGCGCCATCATGATCTTCGATTTCGAAGAGGCAAAGCCACAAGCAGAAGGCGAGCCAATGCAATGCAAGTTCACCCTCCAGCAAATAGTGGACCCCCAACAAAGTCATTAGCCTGAGCGAGCAAGGTTTAGCAGACATCAACGTGGCGTTCCCAGTGTGCGGCGGAGGGGGCGGGCCTGAGACATATTAAGGTTGTCGCGAGTTCCGCACGAACAGGAGAGCACTTAATGTGCTCTCCGTCGTGAGCAGGACTGTAGAGCAGCAACCTTAATATGTCTCAGGCCCGCCCCCTCCGCCGCACACTGGGAACGTGCCACGCACTTTACCTGCGTAAACAATGTGAGTGAAATATGAATCTCGATGGATACGCCCGCAGCCGTGTATACTAAACAGCTGTGTGTAACCAGGGGAGTATTCTGGCTGGACAAAATGCCTGCTTAATAGGGTTGTCAGGTAGTCCGGACGCAATACAAGGCTGGGGAGCACGTCGTGTAAGTAGTGGTCCTCTAGGGGCGTACGCTCGGTGGTGTACGCATTGTCCCAAGACCACGCGAGAGTTGGGATCATATCTTGATCAGCATGATTCTCGGCCGCAAGATTGGCATGACCCAGGTTTGGGACGAGGACGATAACGTCGTTCCCGTCACGGTCATCCAGGCTGGCCCCTGCGCTGTCTCGCAGGTTAAAACTCAGGCAACCGACGGCTATGACGCCGTCCAGATCGGTTTCGGCGACATCAAGGCCAAGAACGTGAACAAGCCCATGGCTGGTCACTTCGCCAAGGCTGGCGTCGAGCCTGTCCGCTTCCTTCGTGAGGTCCGCGTCGAGAACGGCGAGGAGCACAAGGTCGGCGAGGTCGTCACCGTCGCTGATTTCGCTGATGTCGAGAAGGTCGACGTCATCGGTACCTCCAAGGGTAAGGGCTTCCAGGGTCGCATCAAGCGCTGGGGTCAGCGCCGCGGTCCTATGACGCATGGTTCTCACTTCCAGCGTCACCCCGGTTCTATCGGTCAGTGCGCCTATCCTGCGCGCGTCCTCAAGGGCGTCAAGATGGCCGGTCACATGGGTAACGAGCGCGTTACCGTCAAGAACCTTTCCGTTGTCCGCATCGATGCCGAGCAGAACCTCATCTTGGTCAAGGGCGCTGTCCCGGGTGCCAAGAATGGTCTCGTCGCCATCCGTATGGCCTAAGGGCCCAGCCCATTTAGCCCAGCGTCATACCAAGGAGAACACTTAAATGGCAAAGTTTGAAGTAAAGAACAGCGAGGGCAAGAAGGTCGCCGAGGCCGAGCTCGCCGCTGAGGTGTACGGCATCGAGCCGAACATCCACGTTATGCACCACATCGTCAAGTGCCAGATGGCCTCTTGGCGTCAGGGCACCCAGTCCGCTAAGGGCCGCTCTGAGGTTTCCGGTGGCGGCAAGAAGCCTTGGCGTCAGAAGGGCACCGGCCGTGCCCGCCAGGGTTCCATCCGTGCTGCCCAGTGGCGTCACGGTGGCGTTGTCTTCGCCCCCAAGCCCCGTTCCTACGCTAAGCGTATGAACAACAAGGAGGTCAAGCTGGCTATGCGCTCCGCGCTGTCCGCCAAGCTGGCCGATGGCGAGCTCGTGCTCGTCGACGACTACGGCTTCGAGAAGCCTTCCACCAAGGCTGCCGTTGCCATGCTCAAGGCTCTCGGCCTTGAGGGCAAGCGTCTGACCATCATCGTTCGCGATGAGGACGTCAACGCCTACCTGTCGTTCCGCAACATTCCCAAGACGTTCATCATCACTGCTGACGAGGCCAACACCTACGATCTCGTCAACAATAACGCCGTGCTGATGCCCGCCGACATCGCCGCTCACTTCGGGGAGGTGCTTGCATAAATGACCGCCCACGAGATCATCATCCGTCCGATCGTGTCCGAGCGTTCCTTCTCCGGCATGGAGCTGAACAAGTACACGTTCGAGGTCGCCAAGGATGCTAACAAGTATCAGATCAAGGACGCTGTCGAGGAGATCTTCGGCGTCAAGGTCGTTCGCGTGAACACCCTGACGGTCAAGCCCAAGACCAAGCGCGTGCGCTATGTCGCCGGCAAGACCCGTTCTTGGAAGAAGGCCATCGTCACGCTGGCCGAGGGCGACACCATCGAGGTCTTTGGCAACCAGGCCTAAGACTCGCTGCTGTTGAGTGAGCTCATGCCTCCCAAATAGGGGAGGCGGGAGCTCAAGGTTTTGGGCGTATAAAATGGACACGCCCGGAACCGTGTATACGTCCGGTGTCATCGCACCCGAGGCAGAACCTCGAATCCCTGTCTGCGATGGCTAACGGATTCCTATTGAAAGGGATTGTAATGGCTGTAAAGCACCTTAAGCCGACCTCCGCTGGTAGGCGTTGGCAGACGATCTCCGACTTCTCCGAGATCACCTGC
This sequence comes from uncultured Collinsella sp., assembly GCA_900550515.1. Lineage (GTDB taxonomy): Bacteria > Actinomycetota > Coriobacteriia > Coriobacteriales > Coriobacteriaceae > Collinsella. The sequence goes on from URSP01000011.1 coordinate 19,483, forward strand.
ACCAAGCCCGAGAAGTCTCTTCTCGAGCCCCTGCCCAAGAAGGCCGGTCGTAACAACAACGGCCGCATCACCACCCGCCACCAGGGCGGCGGCGTGAAGCGTCGTTACCGCGTGATCGACTTCAAGCGCAACAAGGACGGCGTGCCCGCCAAGGTTGCCACGATCGAGTACGATCCGAACCGTTCCGCTCGCATCGCTCTGCTGCACTACGCTGACGGTGAGAAGCGCTACATTCTGGCCCCCAAGGGCCTCGAGGTCGGTCAGACCATCATGTCCGGTTCTGACGCCGACATCAAGCCGGGCAACGCTCTGCCCCTCGCCGACATCCCCGTCGGTACGCTCATCCACGCCGTTGAGTTCCAGCCGGGCAAGGGCGCTGCTATCGCCCGTTCCGCCGGTAACTCCTGCCAGCTGATGGGTAAGGAGGGCAAGTACGCTATCGTCCGTATGCCTTCCTCCGAGATGCGCCGCATCCTCGTTACCTGCCGCGCCACCGTCGGTGAGGTCGGCAACGCCGATCACTCCAACATCGTCATCGGCAAGGCCGGCCGTAAGCGTCACATGAACGTGCGCCCGACCGTCCGCGGTACCGTCATGAACCCTGTCGACCACCCGCACGGCGGTGGCGAGGGCAAGAACCACACCTCTGGTCGTCCCTCCGTTACCCCCTGGGGTAAGCCGACGAAGGGCCTTCGTACGCGCAAGAAGAAGAAGGTCTCGAACCAGCACATCATTCGTCGCCGTAAGAAGTAATTTCGGATACCGAGTTTTAGGAGAAAGCACTTATGAGCAGAAGTCTCAAAAAGGGCCCGTTCGTGGAGACTCGCCTTCTCTCGCGTATCACCGCGATGAACGAGGCTGGCAAGAAGGACGTCGTGAAGACCTGGTCCCGCGCGTCCACCATCTTCCCCGAGATGGTTGGTCACACCATCGCCGTCCACGACGGCCGCAAGCATGTGCCCGTGTATGTTACCGAGTCCATGGTTGGTCACAAGCTCGGCGAGTTCGCGCCGACTCGTACGTTCCGTGGCCACAAGGCCAAATAGGGGGTTAACCGTAAATGGCAACTAAGTCTATTGAAACTGAGGCCACCGAGGTTCGCGCCGTCGCTAAGTACGTGCGTGTTTCCCCCAGCAAGGCCCGCCTGGTGGTCGATCTGATCCGCCGCAAGCCTGTCGCTCAGGCCTTCGACATCCTCCACTTCTGCGACCGCGCCGTCGCCGTGGATGTCGAGAAGGTTCTCCGTTCCGCCGTTGCGAACGCCGAGAACAACAACGGTCTGCGTGCCGACAACCTGGTTGTCGCCGCTGCCTATGTTGACGAGGGTCCGACGCTTAAGCGCATCCGTCCCCGCGCCAAGGGTTCCGCTTCTCGCATTCTGAAGCGTACTTCCCACATCACCGTCGTCGTTGCTCCTCGAAAGGAGGCGTAAAGCTGTATGGGTCAGAAAGTCTACCCCACCGGCTTCCGTCTTGGCATCACCGAGAACTGGCGCTCCCGCTGGTTCGCAGAGAAGGATTACGCTAAGACCCTCGGTAACGATCTCGAGATCCGCAAGTACCTCGAGAAGCGTCTTTCCCGCGCAGCTGTCTCCCGCGTCGAGATCGAGCGCGCTGGCGACAAGGTGAAGGTCATCATCCTCACCGCTCGCCCCGGCGTTGTCATCGGTAAGAAGGGTGCCGAGATCGATACCCTCCGCACCGAGCTCGAGAAGGTCGCTGGCGTCTCCAAGGGCCAGCTCTCCGTCGACGTTGTCGAGATCAAGCGCCCCGAGCTCGACGCCAACCTCGTTGCTCAGTCTATCGCCGAGCAGCTCGAGGGCCGCGTTGCCTTCCGTCGCGCTATGCGCAAGGCTGTCCAGTCTGCCCGCAAGGCCGGCGCTAAGGGCATCCGTATCCAGTGCTCCGGTCGTCTCGGCGGTGCCGAGATGGGCCGTCGTGAGTGGTACCGCGAGGGTCGCGTGCCTCTGCACACCCTCCGTGCCAAGATCGACTACGGCACGGCTGTCGCCAGCACCACCATGGGCGCTTGCGGCGTGAAGGTCTGGATTTACCTGGGCGAGAAGCTCCCGGGCCAGCCTGTTCCCAACCCTGCACTCGAGGGCTCTTCCCGTCCTCGTCGTCGTAACTCCGAGAGGAGGGGTCAGTAGTGCTTGCCCCTAAGCGTATTCTTCACCGCAAGGTGCAGCGTGGCTCCATGAAGGGCCAGGCCAAGGGTAATACCGAGCTGCATTTCGGCGAGTTTGGTATCCAGGCTCTCGAGGCCCATTGGATCACCAACCGTCAGATCGAGGCCGCTCGTATTGCCATGACCCGCTACATGAAGCGTGGCGGTCGTGTCTACATCACGATCTTCCCCGATAAGCCCATCACCAAGAAGCCTGCCGAGACTCGCATGGGTTCTGGTAAGGGTAACCCCGAGGAGTGGGTGGCCGTCGTCAAGCCCGGCCGCATCATGTTCGAGGTCAAGGGCGTGCCCGAGGAGGTCGCTCGCGAGGCTCTGCGTCTTGCACAGCACAAGCTTCCCATCAAGACCAAGATTGTTGCTGCTAAGAACGCTGAGCAGCGCATCGAGAAGGAGATGGCTGAGGAGGCCGCTCTCGAGGCCAAGTGGGCTGCTGAGGACGCCGCCGCCGCCAAGGAGGAGAACTAATGAAGCCCGCAGAGATTCGTGAGCTCTCGGACGCTCAGCTCGTTGAGAAGCTGAAGGAAATGCGCGCCGAGCTCTTTAACCTTCGTTTCCAGATGGCCACCAGCCAGCTGGACAACACCGCTCGCGTCAACACCGTGAAGAAGGACATCGCTCGCGTCCTCACGGAGCAGCGCGCCCGCGAGATCGCAGCGGAGAAGTCCGCTGTCGCCGAGTAGGACCTAAGGAGAGAACATGACTGATTCGCGTAACTCGCGTAAGGTCCGTACGGGTGTCGTTACCTCCGTCTCCGGTGCCAAGACCATTGTCGTCACCATCACCGAGCGCAAGCGTCACCCCAAGTACGGCAAGATGATGACCAGCTCCAAGAAGCTGCACGCTCACGACGAGGAGTGCACGGCTGGCGTGGGCGATACCGTCCGCGTTATGGAGACCCGTCCTATGTCCAAGATGAAGCGTTGGCGCCTCATCGAGGTCGTCGAGCGCGCTAAATAAGCAGTCGCTCTTACGACTTGTACGTTTCCGAAGATGTGCGTATGCCTGGTTTGCATACCACAGGCCGCATAAAGGCTGCGCACCTCTCTTCGGTTCTTAGTTCGGAGGAACATCTACCATGATTCAGATGCAAACCATGCTGAACGTCGCCGACAACTCCGGCGCTCGCAAGATTCGCTGCATCAAGGTGCTTGGCGGTTCCAAGCGTCGTTATGCAGGCATCGGCGATGTGTTCATCGGTGCTGTCCAGGAGGCTACCCCTGGCGCCAACGTCAAGAAGAAGGACGTTGTCCGTTGCGTCGTCGTTCGCACCGTTAAGGAGATCCGCCGCAAGGATGGCTCCTACATTCGCTTTGATGAGAACGCCTGCGTTGTCATCAACAACGATGGTTCGCCCGTCGGCACCCGTATCTTCGGGCCCGTCGCTCGCGAGCTTCGTGACAAGAAGTACATGAAGATCGTCTCGCTCGCTCCCGAGACCCTGTAGTTAGGGGAGATATATGTATATCAAGAAGGGCGATAAGGTCCAGGTTCTCTCTGGTAAGGATCGCGGCAAGCAGGGCGTTATCCTGCGTGCTCTCCCCGCCGAGAACAAGGTCGTTGTCGAGGGCGTTTCGGTCGTTAAGAAGGCCGTCAAGCCCAACGCTGCCAACCAGCAGGGCGGCATCGTTTCGCAGGAGGCTCCCATCGATGCCTCCAACGTCAATCTCGTTTGCCCCGAGTGCGGTAAGGTTACCCGCGTCGGTCACGAGAAGGACGGCAAGAACAAGCTGCGCGTCTGCAAGAAGTGCGGCCACAAGTTCTAAGCTGCCCGCAACATCAAGTTGCTAGCAAAGGCCCGGATGCCAAGGCACCCGGGCCTTTTTTCTATCCCTACTCATTGGGGACAGGCTTAAATGAGTACCCTAACTGGGTAAGCATAAATGAGCGGGTCGTGCTGTATAAATTGCTTGTGTGCGCGTTTATGCGCGTTAGATTGCGTTTAATTACGCACCTATGCGTATATATGCGCCGTTTACGGGGCAAAAATGACCGTTTAGCGGTGAGATACGCAAAAACGCGCACTGACGCGCGTGTTTGTGCGAATATAGAGCTGTCAGAAATGCAAGACGTTCTATGACACAGGAGACACATAATGGCAGATTCCAAGCAGGCTCCACTCGACGCCGCGGCAGCCGCCAAAGCAGCATTTGCTTCGGTCCAGGACAAGCCGTTCCCTAACGACATCTTTACGGCTCCCGAGCTCCGTTGGGCTGTGATCGGTTGCGGCGTTATTGCCAACCAGATGGCTCAGTCCCTTGCCCTGGCCGGCCGCAAGCTTACGGGCGTTGCCAACCGCACGCTCACCAAGGCTCAGACTTTTGCCGACCAGTACGGCGTCGAGAAGGTCTATGACACGGTTGAGGATCTCTACGCCGATCCTGACATCGACGCCGTCTACATCACCACCCCGCACAACACCCATATCACCTATCTGCGCGCCGCCCTGGCGGCCGGCAAGCACGTTCTCTGCGAGAAGGCCATCACGCTCAACTCCGCCGAGCTCGATGAGGCCCGCGCCATTGCCGCCGAACACAACGTGGTCCTTATGGACGCTACCACGGTGCTCCACATGCCCTTGTATCAAGAGCTGCGCCGCCGCATGGATGCCGGCGAGTTTGGCCGCATGAACCTCGCTCAGCTCAACTTTGGTAGCTACAAGGAGTACGGCGACCTGACCAACCGTTTCTACAATCGCAACCTCGCCGGCGGTGCCATGCTCGATATTGGCGTATACGCCCTGTCCGTCATGCGCCTGTTTATGGCGAGCCAGCCCGTCGAGGTCGTGTCTCTGGGTAACACCTGCGAGACCGGCGTGGACGTTGCAGGCGGCATCGTCTGCCGCAATGCCGAGCAGCAGCTGGGCGTCGTGAGCCTTACGCTCCACTCCAAGCAGCCAAAGCGCTCGGTTATCAGCTTTGACAATTGCTATGTCGAGGTCAACGATTATCCGCGTGCCGATCACGCGACCATCGTGTGGACTGCGGACGGCCATCGCGAGGAGGTTCACGCTGGCACCGAGGCCTACGCACTGTGCTACGAGATGGCCGACCTGGAGAAGGCCGTTGCCGGCGATGACTCGAAGCGCGAGCTTCTGGGCTATGCTTCTGATGTTATGGAGCTGATGACCAAGCTCCGCGCCGATTGGGGAGTCGTGTACCCCGAGGAGGAGTAAGCGATGCTAGCGGAAGATAGGCTCAACGCGATCGTGGCGATGGTACAGCAGGCCGGCTCGGTTACCGTACCAGAGCTTGCTGAGGCCCTGGGCGTGACGGCGTCTACCATTCGGCGCGACCTGCAGACGCTCGACCGAGCGCACCGCATCGCCAAGGTCCACGGTGGGGCGACGAGTCTTGAGCGCGCGCACGTGACGCGCGATCTAACGCTTAATGAGCGCAGCGACCTCCATAACGATGACAAGGAGCGTATCTGCGCCCGCGCGGCGGCGCTTGTGGAGCGTGAGAGCTTTGTATACATCGACTCGGGCTCGACGACGCTCAGGCTCATCGAACATCTTCCACACCTTGAAGATGTCACCTATGTGACCGATTCCGTGCTCCATGCTCAGCGCCTTGCTTTGCGCGGCATGCGTACCGTGGTGCTGGGCGGCGAGCTCAAACCCGAGACCGAGGCGCTCGTTGGCCCCGATGCCTTGGCAACCTTAGACCGCTACAACTTCAACTGTGGCTTTTGGGGCTCTAACGGCATTGCCGCCGAGCAGGGCTTCACGGCGCCCGATATCGAGGAAGCGCAAGTAAAGCGCATCTCGATGCGTCATACAGCCAAGCGCTTCGTAATCTCGGACGCCAGTAAATTTGGTATGGTGGCGCCCGTCAAGTTCGCGGACTTCCGTGACGCAACGATTATTACCGCAGGCGATGTCCCCGCCAAGTACCGGGCAATGGACAACGTCATCACGGTCTAAAAGCAGGGGACGGGCTAAGGCCAAAACCATTTAGTTTTCTCAATAGAAAAGCGGCAACGTCCATCACGGGCGTTGCAGCTTTTGTTGTCTACCGGTTTGTCTAAGTCTGTAACAACTAGACCGTTAAAAGTGGGCCAGGTGTTACAGATTGAGATACTTCCGAACCGCGCCGTCCCTTTGTCTCAATCTGTAACATCTGAGCTTGATTTTGCCGAGTTACTGTTACAGATTGAGATTTTCCCTTAAGGGGGATTCGAATGTCTCGATCTGTAACAGATAGGCCGGAAAATGAGCTCTAACTGTTACAGATCGAGACGTTTTGGGACCGCGGCTGAGCCATTGCGACAAAGCCACCACAAAGGTGCCTGTCCCTTTTTGGCAGGTTTTAGGGCTCCCAGGGGCAGGGGGCTTCGATGTGGATGTGCTCGCCGGTTACGGGATGCGTGAAGGACACGCTGTGGGCGTGGAGCATCAGGCCGCAGGGGCGCGGCGTTCCGTACAGGTCGTCGCCAACCAGGGGATGACGCTCGCTGGCCAGGTGCACGCGAATCTGATGCTTGCGGCCGGTGAGCAGCTCGACATCAATATGCGAGCGCGTGGGCAGGCCACGGCGGCTCTTAAGACGCTTGAGTACCTTGACGCGCGTCTGAGACGGCTTGCCGCTGGCGCCAACGCGCATCTTGCGGCTATCGTGGCGGTCGCGGGCGATGGGCTTGTCGATGAGCTTTTCGTTCCAGTCGATTTTGCCCTCGGCGAGCGCCAGGTAGTGCTTTTCGAATGCGTGGTCGATGATCATCTGGTCAAAAGCGGGTTGCGTCTGCTTGTCGAGCGAGAACAACACCACGCCGGTGGTGTTGCGGTCCAGGCGGTTGAGCGGCTGCATGTCAGTCGCGGCAAAGCCGTCGCCCATCGCCAACAAAAGGTCGCTAGCGTAGTCGGTAAGTGTGCGCTCGCCGGTGCCGTCACCGTGGACGATCATGCCAGCGGGCTTGTCGATGGCCATGAGCCAGGCGTCGCAGTAGAGGACTTGAGGTTCTTCGTTCACGTGTAAGCCTTTCGGTTAGCTAATTCCCACAAACATGCAGCCCGAGGTGGCGCCGCGCAGGCGGGCGGCGGGCTTGCGGCCGGCTTGAGCCGCCTCGACGGCGCGACGGACGCGAGCGACGGCACGGCCAATCTCATCGGCCTCGAGCAGGGTTCCGTCGACCATAAGACGACGGACGCCGGCGTCGAGCAACTGCGGTACCTGCGGCGTGAGGTCGATGGGGTAGGCGTCGTACAGGCGTGAGCGGCCGTGGATGTCGGTACGCACCGGCATGATCTTGCCGTCGATATTCTTGAGCGAGAGCTTGCGGGCACGCAGGCGGCAGTTGGCACAATCGTGGATACAGCCGTTGGCAACCTGCAGAATGCAATGCTCGCTTGTCATGACGCGCGGGCGGCCAAAGACGGTGATGCCCAGAGCCGCGGGCGCGGCGGCGCCGAGCGAGACAATCTCGTCGAGTGTGATCTCGGGCGAGAGCCAAAACGCACCGGCTCCGCGCTCGGCAAGCGCCTCCATGCAGGGCGTGTTGTGCACCGGCAGGCAAGAGCGAATCTCGGCCGTGGCGCCAACCTGGGCGGCCAGGGCAAGCTCAGAGATGTTGCCAATAGCGACCGTGGCGCCGGCAACAACCCACGGGTCGACACGTACGTGGTCAACGGCGCGGCAGACCTCGTCGAGCACGGGTACGATGCCCTGCTCAAATGCATCGGCGGGGGAGAGCTCGGCCGCATCGAGCGCGTCGGTGGTCATGTAGATGCGCGTTGCACCCTCCGCCCGCACTGCCTCGGCGGCCTCGAGCGAGGTGACGGTGGCACAGATCTGCGGCTCATCGCGGTAGTGCTCGGGCGCGGGACGGGAATCACTGGTTGCAATCGCCGGCAGCTCGAGCGTTTTCGCGCGCTCCTCGTACGGTGCCAGAACGACCTCTTCCAGCGCCTTACAAGCGGCGGCGCGCACCTTGTGCACGGCGGAAAAGCCCATACCGCAGCCGGCGTCGAGCGAAACGTCAAAGCTTGCGGCCTCAAAGGGAGAGGAGCCCATGCGCCCGACGTGCTCAACCAGATCGGATGCCTCGACGGCGCGGGTCTTGGCAGCCTCGACGGTAAAGCCCGTGGCCGTGGCCGTAAGCGAAGGATCGTCGCAGCAGGTGAGCGTAACGGTAAACGGCTCGCCCAGACGCGCTACGACGGTAACATCCACGGCGCGGCGGCGCAGCACATCGCGCTTGAGCGCGGCGCCGGCGGCGTCAATGGCGCGCTGACTTCGAATCACGCGCACGCGGCAGCCCTCGGGCATGCTGCGGGGCACGCGGCACTCGATGATGTCGCCCGCGGCGGCATCATCGGCGGCGATGGTGGTCAGGAACTGGTCGAACTCATCGTCATGGCGAAGCTCCAGCAGGTCGCCTTTGCCCACGGGCTCAAACAGCTCAATGCGGGCGATGGCGGCGCGGCGACGGCGGTCGTCGGGCTTGAGGCCGCGCACATCGCGGTTGGCCGCGCGGCTGCCCAGCACCGTGCCCACGATCTGGCCGCGGTTGTTGGAACGCTCATAGCTCATCATCTCGTCGCCCGAGGTGCCGTCCTGATAGGCGTGCGTAAAGTCGCGGTTGAAGCAGCGCTTAAGCTGGCGCTGGCGGGCGGCTTCCTCGTCCTTGGCAACGGTGGCTCCGGATAGCATGTCGTCAATTTCGTGACGATACACATCAACGATGGAGTACACGTAATCGGGTGCCTTCATGCGGCCCTCGAGCTTGAGCGACGCGGCGCCGGCGTCATACAGACGGCGAACAAGCTGTGAGGTGTTGGTGTCACGCGGGCATAGCGCGCGCTCGCGGCCGGCAGGGGAGAGCGAGCGGCCGTTCTCGTCGATCAGCTCGTAAGGCAGACGACAGGGCTGAGCGCACATGCCGCGGTTGGCCGAGCGGCCCGCCATGGCAAAGCTCGACAGCAGGCACAGACCCGAGTAGCAAAAGCAGATGGCACCGTGGCTAAAGACCTCAAGGTCCACATCGGGCGCGGCGTTGTGAATGGCGGCGATCTCGTCGATGGAGAGCTCGCGCGAGAGAGTCACGCGGTCGGCGCCCTGCTCGCGGCACCAGATAGTTCCGCGGTCGTCGTGGATGTTCGCCTGGGTCGAGATATGCGTCTCGATGCCGGGCATGGTGCGCTTGACTTCAAAGAACAGGCCCCAGTCCTGGATGATGAAGGCGTCGGCGCCCAGCGTGGAGCAGCGATGGATGAGCTGCAGTGCATCGCCCATCTCGGACTGCTTGATGACGATGTTGACCGTGACGTAGACGCGCGACCCGGCTAGATGCGCGGCGCGGCAGGCTTGCTCAAAGGCCTCGTCGGTAAAGTTGGTTGCCTTGCGGCGGGCGTTGAAGCTGCCCATGCCGCAGTAGATGGCGTCTGCCCCGGCGGCGAGCGCGGCGGCAAAGGGCTCCGGGCCTCCGGCGGGGGCCAAAAGCTCGGGCCTGCGGTTAGTGGTTCGGCTGGCGGTTGCGGTCATATCCTGCCTTTCAAAATGCTCAGATATTCAAAAGTATAGTGACGTCGCTGCGATGGGCGACGCCCGCAGCCTAAGCAGGACAAAGTCTTCAGCAGCTTGGACTGGCTGCTCCACATGAGAACCGTTCAGCGGTTCGGGGAAACCGTTGGGCGATAAAATATTCTCGCAAGCTGATAATATTCTTGCATCAAACAGAAACCTTGAGTACTATCCCAATCAAGCGCGGTGTTCAGACCGAACTGTGCCTCCCGGTGCGAACACCGCGCTCACGCTCTCTATCTGATTGTAAGGAGAAAAACATGAGCAAGACCGTCGTGTCTTCCGATAACGCACCCGCAGCCATCGGCCCGTATTCCCCCGGTATCCAGGCCGGCAACATGGTGTTCCTGTCCGGCCAGCTGGGCATCGATCCCGCGACCGGCAAGATGCCCGAGGGCGTCGAGGCCCAGGCCAAGCAGTCCCTCGCCAACGTTGAGGCCCTGCTGACCGCTGCCGGCGCTACCTTTGCCGATGTTGTCAAGACCACGGTCTACCTGGCCGACATCGCCGACTTCGCCGCCGTGAACGAGATCTACGCCTCCAAGTTCGAGGCCCCGTTCCCCGCGCGCAGCGCCTTCCAGGTTGCCGCCCTTCCGGCTGGCGGTCTGGTCGAGATCGAGGTCGTTGCCGCTCTCTAAGGCGTTGGCCACAACTAAACATGACATGCAAAAAGACCCTGCAGCGCGTGTGAACTGCGTCCCAAATCTTGGACGCCCTAAATAGCGACTAGGCCGCGAGGGCCT
>URSP01000012.1:0-28652 GCA_900550515.1 uncultured Collinsella sp.
AGTTCCGCACGAACAGGAGGCCACTTAATGTGGCCTCCGTCGTGAGCAGGACTGTCTGAGCAGGAAAGTTCATATATGGCGGCAGGCGCCCGCCCCGCCCCCGAGGAGCATCTCTCAAGCAAAAACTGTCGTTCGGTAAAGTCCGAGGTCAGCGGCGTTTTATACCGAGAAATTCAAAAAAAGTTGAAAATTCATTACATATTTGCGTTGACTTTAGGTAACTAAAGTTTCATACTCCTTTTCAACCACTGGGGGATGTGAACACGCACGGATCGTTCACATCATGATTGAAGAGGATTTCTTAGACATGTTCACGCGTCAGCTAAACATTATCAGCGTAGTAATTATCTGATGCGGGTTAGCACATACAGCTAGCCCGTACGATAACGGGCGGCTGATGAAGATGAGGGCCGTCGAGCGCAACCGACGGCCCTCATTTTTTATGTCTGAGTAGTTCTTTTTAGAGGAGGAAATGTAATGAACGGAGTTTTGCTCATGGTTGTGGCCGCGGCGGTGCTCGCCTGCGGCTATCTGGGCTACGGCCGCTGGTTGGCCAACAAGTGGGGCGTTGACAAAGAGGCCCTCACGCCGGCCAAGCGCATGAAGGACGGCAAGAGCTTCTCGCCCGTCTCCGCCTTCACCGCGTTCTCGCACCAGTTCAGCTCGATCTGCGGTGCTGGCCCTGTCACGGGTACGATCGTCGCCATGGCCTTTGGCTGGCTGCCTGTCGTGCTCTGGGTCCTCATCGGCGGCATCTTCTTTGGCGCCGTCCACGACTTTGGTGCCCTGTACGCTTCGATGAAGAACAACGGCAAGTCGCTCGCTCAGCTCATCGAGAAGTACATCGGCAAGACCGGCCGTCGCCTGTTCCTGCTGTTCTGCTGGCTGTTCTGCATCATCGTCATCGCCGCCTTCACCGACATGGTCTGCAAGACGTTCATGTTCACCCCGGCCGTTGACGCTTCTGGTGCTGCTACCGGTGCCATCGACTTCACCAAGTCCTATGCCGCCGGCTGCGCTGGTACCATCTCCATCCTGTTCACCTTCGTCGCTATCGCCTTTGGTTGGGCCCAGAAGAAGTTCAACCTCACCGGCGCTGCCGAGTTCGTCACCGGCGTTGTCCTCATGGTTCTCATGTTCGCCGTCGGTATGCAGTTCCCAGTCTACCTGGATAAGTTCCAGTGGTTCGCCGTCGTCATGGTCTACCTTGTCTTCGCTGGCGCTATGCCCATCCAGATGCTCAAGACCCCGCGTGACTACCTCACTTCCATCATGATGATCGTCATGATCGTCTGCGCTGTCCTCGGCATCGTCGTCTTGGGCGTCAACGGTCAGGCTACTATCACCGCTCCGGTCTTCACCGGCTTCTCCACTGCCTCCGGCATGATGTTCCCGGTCCTGTTCGTCTCCGTCGCTTGCGGTGCTCTCTCCGGTTTCCACAGCCTCGTTTCTTCCGGCACCTCTTCTAAGCAGGTCGAGAAGGAGCAGGACGCCGTCAAGGTCGGTTATGGTGCCATGATCGTCGAGTCCTTCGTCGGCATCCTTGCCATCATCGTCGCCGGCATCATGTTCTCCGACATGAACACCGCCGGTACCGGCGCCCTCAACGCCGGCGTCGCTTCCACCCCGTTCCAGATCTTCGCCGCTGGCATCTCCCGCGGTATGCAGGCCTTCGGTGTTGACGGCACGCTCGCTACCGTCTTTATGACCATGAACGTTTCCGCTCTGGCCCTGACCTCGCTCGACGCCGTCGCCCGCATCGCCCGCACCTCGTTCTCCGAGTTCTTTGCCCAGACCAACGACGCCCTGGCCATCGAGTCCAAGGCCGGCTACATGAAGGTCCTCGGCAACCCCTGGTTCGCCACGGTCGTCACCCTGCTTCCCGGTCTCGCCCTCGCTTTTGGTGGCTATGCCAACATCTGGCCGCTCTTTGGTGCTTCCAACCAGCTGCTCGGCGGCATGACCATGATCACCCTCGCCGTGTTCTGCAAGTGCACCGGCCGCAAGGGCTGGATGCTCTACGTGCCCGTCGTCTTCCTGCTCTGCTGCACCTTCACCTCGCTGGTCCAGAGCGCCATGGGCTGTATGGCCGCTGTCCAGGCTTACGGCTTCTTCGGCACCATCCCGGCTACCGCCACCACGGCCGCCGTCTCCGTCGCCGCCACCAAGGGCCTGCAGCTCGTCTTTGCCGTCCTGCTGATGGTCCTGGGCCTCATCGTCGCCGTCAACTGCCTCAAGGAGTTCTTCGGCAAGGAGGCTGGCTCCATGCCTGATGAGGAGCCCGAGTGGTCCGAGATGGGCAAGGCCGAGTACGGTCGCGCCGCTGCCGCCGAGGCTCCCGCTGACGCCGAGGCCGCCAAGGCCTAGTCAGCTTGATGGACTAACCGTTCCATCCATATGACTCGGAAAGATCGGGTCCGCGACTTCGCGGGCTCGGTCTTTTTTTCATGCGAAAGCGGGTGACGCTCGAGTGTTCTCGCAGATGTTTTGCGTGGATTAGGGCGCGCGTTGTACCATATAGACGTATATGTGTACATATGAAAGGGGCCCCGTGGCCAAGACGGTATATTCCGATAACCAAAATAATGTCGATGCCCTGGCTGAGCGTCTGAGCAGCCAGACGTCGCTTTCTGCCGAGCGTGCCAAGCTGGTTGCCTACGACCTGCTCTGCCGCAAGGCGCTCAAGATTAAGTCGAGTGCGCTGGCGCAAATTTTTCGCTCCGTCGATAAGGAATGTGACACCAAGGCGATGCGCGATGAGCTTATCGCGGCAAATATTGTGACCAAGATCGAGGGTAGCGGCATTAACGGGCGCCCGGCGTTCTATACCATCAATGCCGAGATCCGCGATGCCCAGGAGCAGCCTGCCGAGTCCGTCGAAGATTTTGTCGTCGACGATTTCGCTGACGTGCCTGCTGTGGAAGAAGTTGCTCCGCGTGGGCATGTCGATACCGATGAGTTGCTCGATGAGAACGTCGTGCGTGCCTTTACGGCCAAGGCAGGACGCGGCGGTTTTGGTGGGGGTGGCAAGCGCGATGCGCAGCGCCGCGCCCAGCAGGAGCGCTTCCGTCGCGCCGTTGCTCAAAAGGGTGAGACGGATGCTGAGTCCGTCGAGGAAAAGCCCGTCGGGATGCAGGAGCCGACTCGCACTCAAGAGCATACTGAGATCCAGGAGCCCAAGCGTCGCCGCGGTGCCCATTTTAAGGCCGAGCAGCGAGGTATTGCATGCGAGGTCCAGGATTCCGCCGAGGCTGCTGACGCGTCCGATGAACCGGCCAAGAAGGCTCCGGGTTCATGCCGTCCCGGACGTGGTTTTGCGGGGCGCGCGTATCCCGTAAGGCGTCAGGAGAAGAGCGAACCGGCTTCGACCACTCAGGGCGAGAAGGACGAGAAGGCCGTTGAGCCGGTGGCTCGCGAGCAAAAGCCTGTTGAGCCGCAGCTTGAGGTTGATGCCGAGGCCAAGGGCCAGCAGCCTACTGATGAGCAGGCGGAGCAGGGCGCGTCGAGCAAGCCTCGCCGCCGTCGCCATCGTGGGGGCCGCAGTTCCCATGCCGAGACTGCGGCCGAGAAGACCACGCCGCAGAACGAGGATGCGAAGGCCGAGGTTTCTTCGGGGCAGCCTAAGCGCCAGCCGGCGAAGGAGAGCAAGTCCGTTCGTCCGCAGAAGCAGGCGTCTATGCCGAAGCGCGAGCGCAATTCCCAAGGCGATTCTAAGCGCAAGTCTCAGAAGAAGCCGGAGTCTACCGCAGCAGATACCGCTGCCCAGCAGCCCAAGTCGGCCGTTCACGGCGAGGCCTCGGCGTTTGCCCTTGCCCGCGTTTTAGGCAGGCAGCTGCTCAAAGTTGTCCCTACGCCTACGGCGCTCTCTAAGATCAAGGAGCAGCAGACACAGATCGTAAAGGTCGAGGGCAAGGACGGCAAAAAGGCTCCGCAGCGCACTCAGCACAACGAGATGTCCAACCGCAAGATTGCCGAGGAAATCGCAATCATCCAGGCTTGGATCGAGCAGAACCGAGGTGCCGATACGCCGGTTGCCTCGCGCCGCCAGCGTGCCTACCAGATCTTTAACGACGAGAAGGCTTTTGACGGCAAGCACGGTGAGCGCCTGATCAGGCGTATGACCGAAAAGGGCATCAGCATGCAGGCGATCAAGGTCGCCCCCAATCGCCCCGTGCACTTTACGGGCTTCTTTACGCTGGGAGCCGACAAGCCGTTCATTATGGTCGAGAACCTGGACACCTACGACGAGATCGTCAAGCTGCTGCGTGGCCGCAAGCACGCCAAGCTCTTTGGCATCAAGGTGGGCGGCGTGATTTTTGGCGGCGGCTGCAAAGCGAGCGTCTCGCACGCACTGGATGATTATCTGGCCGAGATTGGCTATCGCTTTAACTACGTCTACTACGTGGGCGATATCGATCGCGAGGGCGCGCGCATCGTCGAGCAGGCTCGCAATGCCAATGTGGTTGAGATTCGCCTGCATGCCGGCATGTACCGCGCCATGCTCGCCGAGCATAAGCGTCGCGTGAAGGCCGGCGGCGAGTGCGAGCCCGCGGCTGCCAACCAGGGCGTGCCGCAGAACCTGGCAGCGACGATCAAGGATCTGCCCATGGTTACGCGCGTGCAGTTCCGCAACGTGCTGCGCGAGGGCGGGCGCATTCCGCAGGAGATTCTGATGACCGCAGACTATCGGGATGGCGACTCGGGAAGCTTCGACCGCATGCTGAACAATTAGCTCTCCCGGGGCCTGTGGTTACTTGGTTGTTGCATGCGGCTCGCTTTTCGGAACTGGGCTGATATTTTCTTGATGTTAGGCGCTCTTGGTCCTTTCGGGCTTGGGGCGTCTGTCTTATATAGGTAGATTCCTTGCGGGTTCGAATTCCTCCGCTTGCCCACAAGAAAGCGCTCCAGGTTCATAAGGGCCTGGAGCGCTGTGTTCTTAAGGGCTGGGACGGAGGGATTCGAACCCCCAACAGCCGGCACCAAAAACCGGAGTTCTACCGTTGAACTACGTCCCAATGTGTGGTGTTGCCCAAAAGCAACTCGTTTAGTTTACCTAATCTGCGAGGGCATCGCAAACGCCATCGAGCAGGCGTACGGCGAGTGTCTGCGCGTCGCTGGCCGTGAAGGTGCCGTTGTAGCGCGTCATGCCCGTGAGCTCAATGCGAATGCGTGCCGGCTTCTGCTGCGCGGCGACATTGGCAGTGCGGATGCGCTGGGCTAGGTTGTGGCACTCGGCGAGGGCGATCGTGGCGCGCGGCGCTGCATCTGCGGGCAGCTCATCGCTTGCGATTTCGAGCACCAGGTCAACGTCGGTTGGGACCTCGGAGTCGCAGAGCATCATGCCGCTGTTGTCGGTCGTTGCCGTGGCGATATTCCACATGCGCGACGCAACGCTGCGTGCGATGGGGTCCTCGCCGATAACGGCAATCTGGAAGCGCTCGAGCACGTTGGCGGCGCGAGCAAAACCGATGCGGGACTCGGCTTCGGTGACCGAGGGCTTGCCCTCCCACACATGGTGCAGGCGGTTGATGTAGGCGTAGGTGTCCTGGAAGGCCATGCCGTCGGCAAACAGGCCGACATTTTCCTGGAACTGCTGCAGGGCGGCCTCGGTATGCGGACCAAAGTAGCCGTCGTCTTCGCCACAGGCAAAGCCCAAAACGTTGAGAGCGCGCTGCAGGGCCTGCACATCGGCGCCATGGAAATTGGGCATGCGCAGATAGAGGGTGCGGTCGCCCAGCTTATACGAAGCGTCTACAAGGGCGCTCCAACAGGGGATATCGACGGCATGACCGGCAGCAAGGCCGCTGTCGAGCCTGAAGGTGCTGACGGCCTGCTCGGTGGTGGCTCCAAAGTACTTGTCGGTGACTTCGGCGGCATCAATCGTGTAGCCGAGCTGCAGGAGACGAGACTGCACGTCCTCGACGGCTGCTCCTTGCATGCCCGTTGTAATAGGTTCCATGAACGAACCCCTTTCGGCGTACCATTCGTACTATTTGAGCGTCTGTCGGATAGACAACGCAAAGGGATGCATAAACATGCACTCAACAGTGTAGCAAGTTGTGCCTAAATACGCTGCTGACAGGTTCTATAACCCCCGTTAGTTAAGGCGCTCCACAAAGAAATCTGCCATGGAGAGGAACAGCTCGCGTGCGTGCGGATCAAGCTCAACGTTCTCGATGGCCGCCTTGGCCTTAGCGGTCAGGTCGAGCGCGTAAGTGCGGGCATAATCGATGGAGCCGGTCTCTTGGAAGATATCCACGGCGCGTGCGAGCTGCGCGGGATCATCGGTGCCCGAGGAAAGAAGCTCCTCGACCTCGTCGTGGTGGCGCTCATCAGAGAGGGCATGAACGGCGACAAGCGTGCGCTTGCCCTCGGTGATGTCGGTGCGGAAGTCCTTGTTGGCGGCTTCCTTAGTGCCGACAAGGTTGAGCAGGTCGTCCTGAATCTGAAAGGCAAGGCCCGTGTGCAGGCCAAAGGCGCGCAGCGCTTCGATTTGCTCATCGCTGCCGCCGCCGATAATGGCTCCGGCGGCAAGCGGCGTGGCTCCGCTGTAAAACGCGGTCTTGTGCGTCGCCATGTCCAGGTAGTCATCAACCGAGATATCAAAGCGCCCGTCACGGACCCAACCCAGGTCGAGCGCTTGACCCTCGATGGTGCGGACGATCATCTCGGTAAGCTCGTGGAGCACGCGCAGCTTCACGTCGGACTCCAGCGTAGGGTCGTCGAGAACCGTCTTGGTGACCATGGTGAGCGCCAGGTCGCCACAATTGATGGCAAGGCCCGTGCCCTCGGTAAGGTGCATGCAGGGCTTGCCTCGACGAAGCTGTCCGTTGTCGGCGATGTCGTCGTGGATCAGCGCGCCCGACTGGAAGTGCTCGATGGCTGCCGCGGCGCTGCGGGCGCTCTCAAAGCTACCGCCCACTGCGGTTGCGGCGAGCATGCAGATAAGCGGGCGGTGGCGCTTGCCGGCGTTGGCCGTAAAAGCCGAGAGCGGCGCGTACAGGTAGCGCTCGATATCGGCAGAGGTCGCCTGTCCGTCAAAGAACGTGGCCAGATAGTCGTTAATCTGGTCAAAGTGCTGGGCTAAAAAGCTGGTAAACGGACTGGACACGGGTTCTCGCATTCTTTCTTGGGTTACATCGTTGCGGTGTGCAGATACCATATTGCCACATTGGAGTTGCCGGCGCGTCTGTTTTGGCGATTTGGAGAAACGGGACGCGTGCGCGTGCCGGCTGCTTATATAAGCCTAAAGTGCTCGAGCGCCTTGACGACGCCATCTTTGTCGACCGAGTCGGTGATGTAGTCGGCGCGCTTTTTGAGATAGTCTGGCGCATTGCCCATGGCGATACCGACATCGACGGCGTTCATCAGCGAGACGTCATTGCTGGCGTCGCCGATGCCGTATACGGTTCCATGGTGGGGATCGAGGGCGTCGAGTACAGACTGGATGCCCCCGCGCTTCGTGCATTCGCGGGGCGAGATTTCGGTTACCTCGAGTTCGAGCTCGTTAAAGCACAGCAGCGGCTCAAGTGCCTTATCTTGAGCGATGTGGTTGGCGAGCGATGTAGACATCAAGATCTTGTAGGCACTGTAATGTTGCAGCTGCGTGACTGCGTCGCCCAGGGTGCGCGCGTATCCGGGAGCATCGGGGGCATCGGCACTCATGCGCACGACGCCGTTGAGGCCCTCAAAGCGGATGACCTCGCCCGATTGCTCAAGGTAGGGGGCAAGACGCTGCAGCATACTGGGCGTCATCGACAGATCGCGAACTGCGTGTCCGTTGATCTCGGCGTAACCGCCCGCAAGACAGACGATGCCGGTCCAGGGCAGCTCAAGAAGTTTGGGGTGGATGCAGCTCAGGGTACGTCCCGTGCAGATAAAGGCCATGTTGCCGTTGGCGACAAACTCGCGGATTGCCTGCGAAACCGCCTCGTTGGGGTAGGGGGAGAGGTCCCGCTCGTCTTCGGGAAGGTCTTGGGCGAGCCTGGGGTCTTGCCAGGCGAGCGTTCCGTCGATATCGAAGAAGCAAATATCGCCGCGCTTATGGGCTGCGCTGGCGGCAGGGGAGGCCGAGGTGGTGGGCACAAATCCCGGCTCGAGGCCCATGATCTGGTCAAAATGCTCTTTAACGCGGGGAACGGAGATGCCGATAATCACCTGGGCGGTCTTGCCCGTAATGATGAGGCCCTTGGCGCCCACCGCGACAAACGACGCGTTATCTGCAACGATGGAAGGGTCTGCGACCTCGACGCGCAGGCGCGTGGCGCAGTTGGTTGCGCCCACGATATTGCCAACGCCACCTAAAAGCTGAATTACCCGCTCAGCGAGGACGTGATCTTGATCGGATCGACTATCGACCTCGTCATTGGGAGATTGCTCTTTGGCAAAGTCGCTTCCCGTTAAACAATCGATTGCCGCGCGATTGGCGACATGATTCTCGCGGCCCGGCGTCTTAAGGTCATAGACCAAGATGAGTGCTCGAAAACTAACAAAAAAGATGAGGCTAAAGGCAAGGCCGATACCGAGCGCCAAAAGATAGGCACCGGCATGCGTGCGCATGAGCGGAATAAAGTTGAAGGCTGCCATCTCCATGAGGCCGCCCGAGAAGATGCCGACGATGCCAAAGAGATTCATGGTTGTGGCAAGGCAAGACGATAAGACGGCGTAGAGCAAAAAGAGCCCGGGGTGGGTGAACATAAAGAGAAACTCGAGTGGCTCGGTAACGCCGCAAACCACCGAGGCGATGATGGCGGGAGCAAGGATGACCCTGAGGCCGGCGCGGCGCTCGGGTTTTGCGGTGGAGTAGAACGCAGCTGCGATGGCAGGAAGGCCAAAGACTTTGACCCAGCCGGTGGCGGTAAAACCGGCCCACGGCGCAAGCTCATTAAGGGGGCGCGTGCTATGGGAGAGGATGGGGAGCAAACTGCTCCACGTGGCGTAGATGCCGTCGTTAATGACCAGGTTGTCGTAGTAGATCGGCATGTAGAGCAGGTGGTGCAGGCCAAAGGGCTCGAGTGCTCGTTCTAAAAAGACAAAGATGCCCACGCCAAAGGGACCGATGCCTGCAAGCGCGTGACGCAGCGTATCAGTTACATCGTATACGTAGGGCACGATGGCGGCCGAGATAGCGGCAAGGGCAAACACGGCAAAAAAGCTGATGAGGTAGACCAGCGAGGAGCCCGAGAAGGTGCCGAGCCAATCGGGAACCTTGGCATCGTAGAAGCGGTCATGGATGGCAACGACGGTTGCCGATACCGCCAGCGGGCCGATAATGCCGGTGTCGAGCGTCTTGATGCCGTCGATGACGGTGATACCGCTGGCGGAGGTCAAAGATGACGGGTACTCAAGTCCAAGGTTGTCTCCGCTCAGCTTAATGATCTCGCTCAAAAAGAAGCAGTAGGCAAAATAGGCGACGAGAGCCTCGAGACAGCAACGAGCCGGCTGTTTTTGGGCAAGACCGATGGGCAGCGCTACGGCAAAAAGGAGCGGGAGGCGTTTAAAGACCGTCCACGAGCCGCGCTGGATGATGGTCCAAAAAACGTACCAAGGGGTTCCGTATACGGCGAGATCGCCGACGATGTCCGCAGTCGTTGCGAGAGCGGAGACGCCGACCATGAGGCCTGATATAGAAAACAGCATGGCGGGCGCGAACATTGCCCCGCCAAAGCGTTGGATTTTTTGCAGCATGTTCTGCCTCTCGACCGTAAGCCCGCCATGTCTGCGGTGGAACGTTTGAACAATGAGTTAATTGTAGGGGAGTGAGCGTTCGCCGCATTGATGGTTTTGATTCGAGTCGATTGGAGCATCATGGGCGCCGTTGACAGTTAATAATCGTTGCTTTGCCGATAATCGGTTTAAACAACTTTAAGAAATGCTATCCTGCCTAGCCATACATATTCATTAGAGGTGAAGTCATGCCAAAAGCGATATACGAAGGAATCTACCGAGAAATACGCTCGCGCATCATTAATGGGACCTATGCGTTTCAGGAGATGCTGCCAACTGAAGCCGAGCTGACCGCGGAATTTGGCTGCACGCGCAATACTGTCCGCCGCGCTTTGAGCATGCTGGCCGACGGGATGTTTGTGCAGCCCATACACGGCAAGGGCGTGCGCGTTATTTGGCTTAAGGGCGAAACCGACATGTTGGGCGCACTCGAAGAGGTTGAGTCGTTTGGCGAGTTCGCAAAACGCAACAATGCCGTCGCTTCGACCGAGGTCAAGTCTTTTGAACATCTGGTGTGCACCGAGCAACTTTCTCGACGCTTGGGATTTAAGACGGGTGAGCAGTTGATTCGCGTGGTGCGCGTCCGAAGCCTTAACGGCAATGCGCGCCAAGTAGACCATGGTTACTTTTTGGAGTCGATCGCCAAAGGCCTGACGCCCGAGATCGCCGCAAGGTCAATTTACGACTATCTGGAGCACAAACGCGGCGTCAAGGTGATGGCGAGTCGCCGTACGGTGAGCGTCGAGCTTGCCAACGATGAGGATTGCAGTTATCTTGACCTCGGCAAATACAACTGTGTCGCCGTCATGGAGAGCCAGTCGTACACCTCGGACGGCATCTTGTTCGAGGTCACGCATGCCCGCACGCATCCCGAGATCTTCCATTACCGCGTCAACTC
Source organism: uncultured Collinsella sp. (assembly GCA_900550515.1). GTDB lineage: Bacteria > Actinomycetota > Coriobacteriia > Coriobacteriales > Coriobacteriaceae > Collinsella. The sequence continues at coordinate 10,625 of URSP01000012.1, forward strand.
CAAGCGATAGCCGGCTAGCTCGCAGCCTGACGAGACTCATGCCATCAAAGCGAAAACGCCCGGTCAAACCGACGATGCATCGGCTTGGCCGGGCGTTTTCTCTGCATTTGATAACAATTAATTGTTTATACAAAACTTGTCAAGTATCAAGTTGAAATTACCGTTCACCGAAGTTTTTCTACCGCTCTAGTAATACTTGTTCAAACAACTAGCCAAATAGCGTATCGTACAAATCAGCAAAAGGGGCAAAGTCCCCGAGCCAATCTCCGAAGGCGGCGGCAAAGGGTGCCGCCACGGTGTGAAAGGGTGGATTGTAATGAAGAACGAAATGAGCAGAAGGCAGTTCCTGGGCTTTGCTGGTTCCGCGGCTGCGGTTCTTGGTCTGGGTCTCGTGGGCTGCGGTGGTTCTGCCGGCTCCGGCTCCTCTGCTTCTGGTGACGCTGCCGAGGTCTACTTCCTCCAATTCAAGCCCGAGGTCGACAAGGAGTGGAAGGAGATCGCCAAGGCCTATAAGAAGGAGAAGGGCGTCGAGGTCAAGATCGTGACCGCCGCCTCCAACACCTACGAGGAGAAGCTCAAGTCCGAGATGTCCAAGAGCTCCGCTCCGACCCTGTTCCAGGTCAACGGCCCCACCGGTCTTAAGAACTGGAAGGATTACTGCGCCGACCTGTCCGATACCAAGCTCCGCGGTGAGCTCATTGACGACTCCCTGGCTCTGCAGTCCGACGGCAAGGATGTGTGCATCGACTGGGTTCAGGAGAGCTTCGGCATTATTTACAACAAGCAGCTGCTCGAGAAGGCTGGCTACAAGGCCGAGGACATCAACTCCTTCGACAAGCTGAAGGCTTGTGCCGACGACATCCAGGCCCGCAAGGACGAGCTTGGTGTTGAGGGTGCCTTCACTTCCGCCGGCATGGACGACTCCTCCAGCTGGCGCTACACCACCCACCTTGCCAACATGCCGCTCTACTACGAGTTTGAGAAGGAGCACAACCAGGAGGACGACGAGATCAAGGGTGAGTTCCTCGACAACTACAAGCAGATCTTCGACCTGTACATCACCGACTCCACCTGCGATCCTTCGCAGCTTGCTTCCAAGACCGGCGACGACGCCACCAACGAGTTCGCAACCGGCAAGGCCGTCTTCTACCAGAACGGTTCTTGGGCCTACGCTGACCTCACCAAGGCCGGCATGACCGACGATCAGATTGGCATGATGCCCATCTACATCGGTGTCGACGGCGAGGAGAACCAGGGCCTGTGCTCCGGCGGCGAGAACTACTGGTGCGTCAGTTCCCAGGCTTCCGAGGATGCCCAGAAGGCCACCGAGGACTTCATGTATTGGTGCGTCACCGCTGACACCCCGACCAGCATCATCGCCGACAAGATGGGTCTGACCGCTCCGTTCAAGAGCGCCAAGGAGACCACCAACGTCTTCTCGCAGCAGGCCGTTGCCATGGCCAAGGACGGCAAGAAGACCGTCGCTTGGGACTTCGTCTACATTCCCTCCGAGGAGTGGAAGAAGAACCTCAAGCAGGCTCTGATTGCCTACGCTGCCGATAACAGCAAGTGGGACGGCGTCAAGAACGCCTTCGTCGATGGCTGGAAGACCGAGAAGGCCGCTTCCGAGTAAGCAGTTGCTGCCCAAGCTATCTGATTAGCGACAGGGGGCGGGCAGACGTTGGTTTGCCCGCCCCCTGCATATTGAAAGGACCCTTCTATGGGCAAAGCACTCAAGCGCTGGTGGCCGCTCTTTATGCTGCCCACGTGTCTGGCGTTTATGATCGGGTTCGTGATCCCCTTTATCCAGGGTTTCTATCTCTCGTTCTGCCAGTTTATTACCATCAACAACACGCACTTTGTCGGTATCGAGAACTACGTGCGCGCACTGTCCGATCCGCAGTTTGCCACGTCGTTCTTCTTTACCGTGGCGTTTGCCTTCCTGTCGACGGTGCTCATCAACGTGATCGCCCTGGCCATTGCGCAGGCGCTCACCCGCAAGGCGCTCAAAGGCACCAACATCTTCCGTACGATCTTCTTTATGCCTAACCTGATCGGCGGCATCGTGCTGGGCTACATTTGGCAGATTCTGATCAACTGCCTGCTCTCCAACGTGGGCGCCCAGCTCATCGCCCTTAACTCTGCTGCTGGCTTCTGGGGCCTTATCATCCTGACCCTGTGGCAGCAGGTCGGCTACATGATGATCATCTACATCGCTGGTCTGCAGTCCATTCCGTCCGACTACATCGAGGCCGCCAAGGTCGACGGTGCCACGGCATGGCAGACGTTTTGGAAGGTTAAGATCCCTAACCTGATGCCGACCATCACCATCTGCCTGTTCCTGTCCATCACCAACGGCTTTAAGCTGTTCGACCAGAACCTCGCCCTTACCGGCGGCGCCCCCGCGCACTCCACCGAGATGCTCGCCCTGAACATCTACAACACGTTCTATTCGCGTGCCGGTATCGCATGGCAGGGCATCGGTCAGGCCAAGGCGGTTATCTTCTGCATCCTGGTCGTAGCCATCTCCATGATTCAGCTTAAGGCCACGAGGTCCAAGGAGGTGCAGCAGTAATGAAACGCGATAAGGTTATCAACCGCGCGCTCTCGATTTTCTTTACGATTCTGTCGCTCGCGTGGATCTACCCCGTGTTTATGATCGCGCTCAATTCCTTTAAGAAAGCGACCGCAATCAGCACCACCACGGCGTTCGATCTGCTCACGCCCGAGACGTTCAACGGCCTTGCAAACTACTTGCACGCTCTTAACGAGCAGGGCTTTGCCTCGGCATTTATGTGCTCGCTCATCATCACGGTCACGTCGGTCGTGCTGATCTTGGTGTGCTGTTCCATGTGCGCTTGGTATGTAGTTCGTGTCAACAACAAGATCTCGAACTTCTTCTATTACCTGTTCGTCTTCTCGATGGTCGTGCCCTTCCAGATGCTCATGTTCACGCTGTCCAATTTGGCGGACCGCATCGGCTTCAACACGCCGTTCAACATCTGCTTTATCTACCTCGGCTTTGGCGCGGGCCTGGCGGTCTTTATGTTCGCCGGCTTTGTAAAGAACATTCCGCTCGAGATCGAAGAAGCGGCCATGATCGACGGCTGCAACCCGGTCCAGGTGTTCTTTAAGATCGTCCTTCCCATCATGAAGCCCACCTATCTTTCGGTCGGCATCCTCGAGACCATGTGGGTCTGGAACGACTACCTGCTGCCCTACCTTACGCTCGACTCCACCAAGTACAAGACCATTCCTATCTTGATCCAGTACTTCCGCGGCGGCTACGGCCACGTCGAGCTCGGCCCCATGATGGCCTGCATCATGATGGTCGTTGTCCCCATCGTCGTCATGTACATCCTCTGCCAGAAGTACATCATCGACGGCGTGGTGGCAGGTGCCGTCAAGGGCTGATGCCGTAACTGTTTTGCAAGTTTCTGCGGCGCCCCTCAGCGCGGCGCCGCATATCGAAAGGTAGAGACATGGCCGAGATCGTTCTCAAACATGTTCAGAAGGTGTATCCCAACAACGAGTCCAAAAAGAAGGGTTTCTTTGGCAAAAAGAAGAAGACCGAGGAGAAGAAGCACAACCTCAAGGTTACCGAGGACGGTGTGCTCGCTGTAGAGGACTTCAACCTCACCGTTCACGACCAGGAGTTCGTCGTCCTCGTTGGCCCCTCTGGCTGCGGTAAGTCCACGACGATGCGCATGGTCGCCGGCCTGGAGGACATTACCTCGGGCGATGTGCTCATCGACGGCAAGCGTGTCAACGACGTGGCGCCCAAGGACCGCGACATCGCCATGGTGTTCCAGAGCTACGCTCTGTACCCCAATATGACGGTGTACGAGAACATGGCATTTACGCTCGAGCTCAAGAAGGTTCCCAAGGACGAGATCGACCGCAAGGTTCGCTCTGCTGCCGAGATTCTGGGCATTACCGAGTACCTCGACCGTAAGCCCAAGGCGCTCTCCGGCGGCCAGCGCCAGCGTGTCGCTATCGGCCGCGCCATCGTGCGTGACCCCAAGGTCTTCCTGATGGACGAGCCGCTGTCCAACCTGGACGCCAAGCTTCGTAACCAGATGCGTGCCGAGCTCATTAAGCTGCGCCACGAGATCAAGGGCACGTTCATTTATGTTACTCACGACCAGACCGAGGCTATGACCCTCGGTGACCGTATCGTGGTCATGAAGGACGGCGTTGTCCAGCAGATCGCCACGCCGCAGGAGGTCTTCAACCATCCCGCGAACATCTTCGTCGCCGGCTTCATCGGCGTGCCGCAGATGAACTTCTTCGATGCCCAGCTGGTGCGCTCGGGCAACGGCTTTACCGTCAAGACCGAGGATATGAACGTGGCGCTCGCCCCCGAGACTTGCGCTCAGCTTGCCCTCAACTGGGACGGCGGCGACGTGAAGGAGATTACGGCCGGCGTGCGTCCCGAGCAGATCCTGCTTGCCGACAAGGACGAGGAGGGTGCGCTCCAGGGCACCGTCGAGGTGACCGAGCTCATGGGCTCGACCGAGCATGTCCACGTGACCGCTCCCGACGGCCAGTTTGTCCTGATTATCCCCGTCGTCGACCTCGAGGCCAAGGGCGCGCTCAAGGCTGGCGACACCATCTGGTTCAAGTTTGAGAAGAACGCGACCCACCTCTTCGATAAGGTCTCTGGCAAGAACCTTATCTAGGCCCGGTGCAACCAGGCCCTTCCTTTGGGCGACTGCGGTATTGCCATCCTTTTGCCGCGGTCACATATAAGGCTCCCCTCCCGTCCACTGGGCGAGAGGGGAGCCTTTCTTTGTGTTGGGGCTGTCTGACCGGTCGTTTGTCTCGATCTGTAACGGGTGGGGCTGATTTCGGACGTTAGATGTTACAGATCGAGACGGTTCCGCTGAGCTAACCATTTCATCTAAATCTGTAACACCAAAGGTGAATTTCAGCTGCTAGATGTTACAGATTGAGATAAACCCAAGGGGAGGGGCCGGTATGTCTCAATCTGTAACAGCTGGGGCCGTTTTTACCGAGTAGCTGTTACAGATCGAGATTCTTCGATCGAGTCGGGTCGCAGGGTAACGTGTGGGCACAAAAAAACGGAGCCGTGTCGCCACGACTCCGTTTCTCAAGAGGATGGGTAAGGGAGGCGAAATTAGTTCAGGTGCCAGATCTCGTCGTTGTACTGGGAGATGGTGCGGTCGGACGAGAAGGTGCCGGCGTTGGCGATATTGATGAGCGTCTTGCGCATCCAGGCGTCCTGGTCCTCGTAGTCGGCCAAGACGCGCTCCTTGGTCTGGATGTACTCCTCAATGTCGAGCAGGGCCATAAACCAGTCCTTGCCCTTAATGTCATCGTGCAGGCGCTGCAGGCGCTCGGCATTGCCGGTCGCCATAAAGGCCGGGTTGGTGATGAAGTCCACCAGCAGTTTAATGCCGGGCTTGCGGTAGAGCGCACCGGCGTTGTAGGTGCCGTCGGCGTAGAGCTGCTCGACCTGTTTGGACGAGGCGCCAAAGGTATAGATATTCTCGTCGCCCACGAGCTCGGCAATCTCCACGTTGGCGCCGTCGAGCGTGCACAGGGTTAGGGCGCCGTTGAGCATGAACTTCATGTTGGAGGTGCCGCTCGCCTCCTTGGAGGCCAGGCTGATCTGCTCGGAGATATCAGCGGCGGGGATCACGCGCTCGGCGGCGGTGACGTTGTAGTTCTCGATCATGACGACCTGCAGGTAGGGAGCCACGTCGGGGTCGTTTGCAATCCACTGCGACAGCGTCAAGATCAGATGGATGATGTCCTGCGCGATAGTGTAGGCAGGCGCCGCCTTGCCGCCAAAGATGATGGTGACGGGGTGCTTAGGTCTGTTGCCGTTCTTGATATCGAGGTACTTCCAGATGATGTAGAGCGCGAGCATCTGCTGACGCTTGTACTCGTGGATGCGCTTGACCTGGACGTCGATGATGGCGTTGGAGGGAATGGTCACGCCCTGCTCGAGCGCCATGAACTGGCGCATGATGGCCTTGGCCTCGACCTTGGTGGCGGCCAGGCGCTCAAGAACGTCCTTGTCGTCGGCGAACTTGGCGAGTTTGCTCAGATCGCCGGTGCTGCGCCAGTCGGTGCCGATCACATCGTCGAGCAGGCTAGCGAGCGCGGGGTTGGCCCCATGGATCCAGCGGCGGAAGGTGATGCCGTTGGTCTTGTTGGAGAACTTCTCGGGATAGATTTCGTAGAACGGATGAAGCTCGGTGTCCTCCAAGATCTTGGTGTGGAGGGCGGCTACGCCGTTGATGGAGAAGCCAAAGTGGATGTCCACGTGGGCCATGTGGACGGTGTCGTATTCGTCGATGATGGCGACGCGCGGGTCATCGTGCTCGGCCTTCGCGATCTCATCGAGCTTGACGATAATGTCGGCGATGGCAGGGGAGACCTTCTGCAGGCTGGCGAGCGGCCACTTCTCGAGCGCCTCGGCAAGAATCGTGTGGTTAGTGTAGGCGACCATGGAGCGTACGATGGTCACGGCCTCGTCAAACTCGATGTCGTGCTCGGTGGTGAGCAAGCGAATGAGCTCGGGGATGACCATGGTGGGGTGCGTGTCGTTAATTTGGACCACGGCGTAGTCGGCCAGATCGTGCAGGTTGCTGCCGCGCTCGATGGCCTCGTCGATCAGGAGCTGGGCGGCGTTGCTCACCATGAAGTATTCCTGGTAGATGCGAAGCAGGCGGCCCTGCTCGTCGGAATCGTCGGGGTAGAGGAACAAGGTGAGGTTCTTGGCGATCTCGGTCTTGTCGAAGTCGATGGAACTGCCGGGGACCAGGCCGTCGTCGACGCTCGCCAGGTCGAACAGGCGCAGGCGGTTCTTGGTGGGCTGGCCGTAACCGGGCACATCGATGTTGACGAGCTTGGAGGTAACGGCAAAATCGCCGAACTCGACGGTGTAGGAGCGGTCATCGTCGACTAGGATGTCCTGCTCACCGAGCCACTCGTCGGGGACGGCCTTCTGCTGGTTGTCGACAAAGCGCTGACGGAACAGACCGTAGTGATAGTTGAGGCCCACGCCATCGCCGGTCAAGCCCAGCGTGGCGATGGAATCCAGGAAGCATGCGGCCAAGCGGCCCAGGCCGCCGTTGCCGAGTGACGGCTCGACCTCGAATTCCTCGATTTTGTTGAGGTCGTGGCCTGCGGCGGTGAGCTGGTCCTTAACCTCGTCGTAGATGCCGAGGTCGATCATGTTGTTGATGAGCAGCTTGCCGATCAAAAATTCGGCGGAAATGTAATAGAGCTTTTTCTTGCCGTTGTTGAGCGGGCGGGCGGCGGAGCGCTCCTGCACGAGTTTGACCAGCAGCTTGTAAATGCGACGGTCGTCGAGCTGCTCGAGCGAGGTGCCAAAAGACTGCTCGGCGAGTTCCATGAGGTTAATTTGGGGCATGTTTTCTCCTGTGATGGGTTGTTTCATGTCTGCAATTCATAAGAAGCCCGCGCGAGGGGATTGGGGTGGCCTCGCGCGGGAAAAGCAAGTGCGTCCGCACGGTGGGGAGGGGTCGGGCGCGGTAGCTCCTATTGAGGAAGCTCGATTTCGGCTTCCGACGGGATGCGGAAGTAGGTCTCGGTCCAGTCGGTGAGTTTGTGCTCGAGCTCGCGGGTGATGGCGCCGTCGAGCATGCGCCAGGTCCAGTTGCCGCCCAGCGTGGCAGGGGTGTTGATGCGCGCCTCGTTGCCCAAGTTGAGCAGGTCCTGCATGGTGTAGATGCACGTGTCGCTCACGCTGGCGGCGATGGTGCGATTGAGTGCATCTGCCATGGGTTCGCCGGCCTGCTGATGGGTGTACAGGGCTGCCTGCTCGCGCTGACGCGGGGTGGCCGTTCCCTCAAACCAACCGCGCGCCGTCTCGTTGTCGTGGGTGCCCACATAGGCGACGGTGTTGGCGATGTAGTTATGCGGCAGGTAGTACGAGTTGGTGCCCTCAAAGGCAAACTGCAGGATCTTCATGCCGGGGAAGCCCGAGTTGTCGCGCATGTCGATGACGCCGGGGGTGAGGAAGCCCAGGTCCTCGGCGATGATGGGCAGCGTGCCGAGCTTTTCCTCGAGCGTCTTGAAGAACTTGAGGCCGGGACCCTGCGTCCACGAACCGTAGGACGAATCGGGCGAGGAGAACGGCACCTCCCAATAGGCCTCGAAGCCGCGGAAGTGATCCAGGCGGATGACGTCGTACATGTCGAGGGCGGCACGAATGCGGCCCTCCCACCAGGAGAAGCCGTCGGACTCCATGGCGTCCCAGTCGTAGATGGGGTTGCCCCAGTACTGGCCGGTGGCCGAGAACTGGTCGGGCGGCGTGCCGGCGACGCTCACGGGATTGCCGGCGGCGTCGATCTTAAAGAGCTCAGGCGTCGCCCACATCTCGACGGAGTCACGCGAGACATAGATGGGCAGGTCGCCGATGATGAGAATGTCGCGCTCGTTGGCATAGGCCTTGAGGCGGCTCCACTGGCGATCGAAGAAGTACTGCGTCATCTGGTGGTAGAGCATACGCGCCGGATGGTCGGCGCAGACCTTGGCGGAAGCCTCGCCGCGGGTGCGGAGCTCCGCGGGCCACTCCCAAAACGCCTTGAGACTGCACTCTTCTTTGACGGTCATGAACTCACAGTAGGGGATGAGCCAGTCCTCGTTGGCCTGGATAAAGTCATCGAAATCGGTCGGCTTGTCGGCAGCAAAGCGCTCAGCGGCGCGGTCGAGAATCTGACGGCGGCCGCCAAAGATAGCACCGTAGTCGACATTGCTGGGGTCGGATCCCAGATACACGCCATCGATATCGCGCTGCTCCAGATACCCTGCCTCGATAAGCTCGGCAAAGTCGATAAAGTTGGGGTTGCCTGCGCGGGCCGAGAACGACTGATAGGGCGAATCGCCATAGCTGGTCGTCGTAAGGGGCAGAATCTGCCAGTAATGTTGTTTGCACGAGGCGAGAAAATCGACGAAGTCGTAGGCATTCCAGCCAAAGCCGCCGATTCCGTATGGTCCGGGCAGAGATGAGACGGGCATGAGGACGCCGCTTGCACGCTCCATGAATGCGCTCACCAACCTTCTTGTTGTGGGGTCGGCCTGCCGATGGGTGTGCAGTCCGCCTCCGATGTTCTGATTCGATACGCCTATTGTAAAACATGTTGTTTAAACATGTACAGGCAAGATAAAAAAGTTGGTCGATTTTCGGCGAATGGTTACATGCCATGAAAAAAAGCCCCGACCTCACAACGTGAGATCGGGGCAAGAGCGGTATGTAGGTTTTTGCTACTCGGCGTCGGCGAAGCCGTTGGGGTTGTGGCTCTGCCAGTTCCAGCTATCGCGGCACATGTCCGCGATGTCGTACTGGGCCTTCCAGCCCATCATGCGCTCGGCCTTGGAGGCATCGCACCAGTTGGCAGCGATGTCGCCGGCGCGGCGCTCGCGGATCACATAGGGCAGCTCCTTGCCACAAGCCTTGGAGAAGGCGGCAACGACCTCGAGTACCGAGGTGCCGGTGCCGGTGCCCAGGTTAAAGATCTCGACGCCGGTTTTGCCGTTCATCCAGTTAAGGGCGGCAACGTGACCAGAGGCCAGATCGCACACGTGGATGTAGTCGCGCACGCCGGTGCCGTCGGGGGTGGGGTAGTCGTTGCCAAAGACCTGAACGGCCTCGAGCTTGCCCACGGCGACCTGGGCGACATAAGGCACCAGGTTGTTGGGGATGCCCTTGGGGTCCTCGCCGATCAGGCCCGACGGATGAGCGCCGATGGGGTTGAAGTAACGGAGCAGCACGACGTCCCACTCGGGGTCGGCGGTGTGGACATCCATGAGGATCTGCTCAATCATCCACTTGGTCCAACCGTAGGGGTTGGTCGCGGGCTTCTTGGGGTCTTCCTCGGTGACAGGCGGGTTGTCCGGATCGCCGTAGACGGTCGAGGAGCTCGAGAAGATGATGGACTTGCAGCCATGGTTGCGCATGACGTCGATGAGCACCAGGGTGTTCTCGATGTTGTTGTGATAGTACTCGACGGGCTTGCTCACCGACTCGCCGACGGCCTTAAAGCCGGCAAAGTGGATGACACGGTCGATCTGATGGGTATCGAAGATCTTGTTCATCGCATCGCGGTCGAGCACGTTGGCCTCGTAGAAGGTGAGGTTCTTGGCGGCCTCGTCGCCCACGATGGTCTTGACGCGGTCGACGGCGACGGCGCTGGAGTTGGAGAGATCATCGACGATGACGACCTGGTAGCCACCCTCGAGCAGCTGAACGACGGTGTGCGAGCCGATAAAGCCGGCGCCACCGGTAACGAGGACGCAGGTGTCTTTGGGGTCGAGTGCTTTGGACATGTAGTCTCCTATCGAATCAGGAACACTTCTTCAGGGGAGTATAGCGCAGGCAGGGACGCCCAAATCGTGCGCTGTAGGAAAAGCAGAGGATTGTGCTAACGTACTCATCAGAAGAGCTTGCGTACGCATAACCTGATCTCTGGCATTTGCTTACGAGCCGCTGACCTTGTAGTTTCCTGCCGTTCGTGGAAATCGTTGGGACGCGCCATATGTACGCTAATATGTATGAGTTGAGCGACATATAAATAAACATGTAACGGAGTACATATGTCACCAAACAGCGATTCCATCCTTTCCCAGGAGCTCTCGCGCCGCACTGCCCTCAAGGCCCTGTTCGGCGCCGCTTCTGCGGCAGTTCTTTTTGGCCTGCCCGCTCGCGCCCATGCGGCGGAGGCTTCCAAAGAAACAACCGATAAACTGAATGCCGCCCAGGCCCAGCTCGACGAGGTTCAGGCCCAGCTCGACAGCATCGCAAATGAGTATGCGGCGCTGGCCAACAAGAATGCCCAGACCCTCAACGACATCGAGAATGTCCAGGGCAAGATTGACGACACGCAGGCCCAGATCGATGAAAAGAAGGCCGAGCTCAAGAAGAAGCGCAACGACCTTTCCGATCGCGTGGCCGCCAGCTACAAGTCCGGCGGCACGAACATCCTGTCGCTGCTGCTGGCCTCTGGCTCGTTTGAGGAACTCGTCGCCAACGCGCATTACGTTGAGAAGATCAACAAGAGCGACCGCGATGCCATTGAGGATATCCAGACGATTCAGGCTGAGCTCGACGCACAGAAGACCGAGCTCGAAGCACAAAAGGCCGACCTGGAAAAACTCAAGGACCAGCAGACGGCTCAGATGCAGGATATGCAGGCCAAGCAGCAAGAAGTCCAGACCGTGCTGAACGGTCTTTCCGACGACGTCAAGGAGCTCATGGCTCAGCGCGATTCCGAGATCCTCGCTGCCGCCCAGGCTGAGGAGGCCGCTAGGAAGGCTGCCGCTGCCGCGGCTGCCGCGAACAAGAACAATTCCTACTCGGGTGGTTCGAGCTCGGGTGGTGGATCGTATGCGCCGGGAACTCCGCAGCAGAATGCCGGCTCGGGCAAGCAGCAGGCTGTCGTCAACGCGTGCTACTCCACGCCTTCGCCGGGTCAGAACTGGTGCGCGGCGTGGGTCACCAATGTCTTCCGTAACGCCGGCGTTGGCTACTTTGGCGGCAATGCGTGCGACATGTTTAACGCCTGGTGCTATAGCTCCGACCGCTCGGCGCTGCAGGTGGGCATGATCGTGGCCGATTCCTCGCACAGCGGCACGGGTGCTCCGGGCCTTATCTACGGTCATGTGGGTATCTACGTTGGCGGCGGCATCGTTATGAGCAATGAGGGAGCCATTACGTCTAAGTCGCTCGATTCGTTCATTAGCTTTTATGGTACTGGCTCTGGCGTGCGCTGGGGCTGGCTCGGCGGTATTGCACTGTCGTAACGGCGGTTTGGTCCGGGACAGTCCGAGAGGCATAAGGTTGCCTGCTCGGGCAGTCCTGCTCGCACGGAGAGCACATTAAGTGCTCTCCGGCTCGTGCGGAACTCGCGATCAACCTTATGCCTCTCGGACTGTCCCGGCCCTCTCGGGTCCTGAGCGCGACACACCGGACTGGGTTATCTGAATAAATATGGTGAAGGCCCCTTTCGGGGCCTTCTTTTTTATAAAAATTCGCCGACTCGGTGGACTTCGGGTTCTAGGTCTACGTTGAATTGGTCTTTGACGGTTGCCTGGATGTGGCGGATGAGTTCGTCGACATCGGCGGCGGTGGCGTGGTCGGCGTTGACGATGAAGCCGCAGTGCTTCTCGCTCACCTGCGCGCCGCCAACGGCGTATCCTCGCAGGCCGGCATCCATGATGAGTTTGCCGGCAAAGTAACCCTCGGGGCGCTTGAAAGTGGAGCCGGCACTCGGCATGTCGAGCGGCTGCTTGTCCTCGCGGCGCTGGCGGTAGTCGTCCATGTCGGCCTTGATCATCGCGGCGTTGCCCGGGGCGAGATTGAAGGTGGCCGAAAGCACGATGAAGCCGTCGTCGGCGATGCGGCTCTTGCGATAGCCCAGGTTGAGCTCATCGACATCGAACTCGATGATATTGCCGCTGCCGCGGGTGCCGTCGTCGAGCTGGCGAGCGGGTTTGTAGACGCGCACGGACTTTAGCACATCGGCCATGCAGGCACCGTAGGCACCGGCGTTCATGTAGCAGGCGCCGCCGACCGATCCGGGGATGCCCGAGATGGGCTCCATGCCGGTGAGACCGGCCTCGGCTGCCGCAGCGGCGACATCGGAAAGCAAGGCGCCGGCTGCCGCCGTGACGTGCGTGCCGTCGACCGTAATGTCGGAGAGGCCTTCGCCCAGCGCCACGACGACGCCGCGGATGCCCTTGTCGCCGACGAGCAGGTCGGAGCCGTTGCCCACGATGGTGAGGGGCAGATCGCAGCGATAGCAGGTATCGAGCGTGGCGACGAGGCCCTGCTCGGTATCGGGCGTGACAAAGACGTCGGCCGGGCCGCCGATCTTAAACGTGGTGTGCTCGCGCATGGGCTCGCTCATCAGCACGTTGTCCTCGCCGGCAACGCCAGCAAGCGCGCACAGCAGGTCCTCGTTAAAAAAGTCGTTCTCGTGCATACGAATATCCGCCTTTTGGTGGTCGTTGTCATCAATCGATTGCAATATACCCCACCCGGACGGATTTGGTGCGCTGACGGCGATAAAACAGCCGTCTACCGGATTGGTAAAGTGTTTATCACCGAGGTAGAGGGGTAGTCGCTATACTTTCAAGAGATTGCGCGTAAACCCGGAAGGAGCGAGATGGCCAACAAAGTCACCCTCAAGCAGATCGCCCAGGAGGTGGGGCTTTCCCCCTCGTCGGTCTCGCTTGTGCTCAATAATCGGCCCTGTCGCATCTCGGAAGAAAACCGCAAGCTCATCAAGGAGGTCGCGGCGCGCAACCACTATGTTCCTAACCAGATTGCTCGTAGCCTGGTCATGCGCGAGTCGCGTACGCTGGGCCTTATCGTCCCTAACATCGAGAGCCGCTTTTTTGCCTCACTCGCCGGCAGCTTGGAAAAGCGCTGCCGAGAGGACGGCTATGCGCTCTTTATTACCAGCTCGGGCGGAAGTGCCGACGACGATCTGGAGCTGCTGCGTCAGCTGGTGACGCGCGGCGTTGATGGCGTCTTCCTGGTGGTGGGTGACGAGTTCTCCGACGACCGCGCCCTGCGCGAAGAAGTCAGCCATCTGCCTATCCCTGCCGTGATGGTCGACCGTGCCATTGAGGGGCTCGAGTGCGACAAGGTGATGTTCGACCACGAGATGGGCGGCTACATGGCCACCCGCTATCTGATCGAGCAGGGCCACCGTCGCATTGCCTGCTTGGTTAACGCGCGCCGTTCCAATACGGGGCGTAAGCGACTTGCCGGCTATGAGCGCGCGCTGCGCGAGGTTGGCCTGCCTATCGACGCACGTTTGGAGTTTGAGAGTGAGTACTACATTCCGAGCGCATACGAGGCTTCGGAGGCGGTGCTCGCAACCGACGCCACCGCCGTGTTCGCAAGCTCGGACAACATTGCCCTCGGTTTGCTCAAGCGCCTGCACGAGATGGGGAAGAGCATCCCGGGCGACATCTCGGTGGTGAGTTACGACAACTCGGCCGCCGACGTTCTCTTTGAGCCGGCGCTGACCGCGATTGAGCAGGATCCTGGTGTCCTTGCGGAGCATGCTTTTGGCTGCATGTCCAAGCGTCTTGCCGGTAGGGGCGGTAGACGTGCCGAAGAAGTCGTTCTGGAGCCGGCGCTTATCGTTAAGGGCAGCGTGCTCGATCTTACCGAATGTAGCTAAGCGTACTTGTTTGTTTGCATAGATTGCATGCGGAGTGTCCGCTATTTACCGGCGGGGCCGGGGTGCCTGCCTTGTTTTGAGAAGTTCGCGGAGCCCACTTCTCAAAACAAGGCAGGCACCCCGGCCCTCGTCCGTGAGCTCTTCCGCTGGGCGAGCTATAGACGCCGCGCACCGATGCGGTAAAGCGGTGGCTTGAAATTGGTGCTATATTCGGCTTGAGTTGTTTAATGCTAGTACGGGAGGCTGATATGGGGCTGTTCAAGAAGAAAAACCCGCAGGATGCCTTTGATCCCGATGTGTTTACCATCACGGATACGATTTTGGACCCACCGCGGTTTACGTTTTTGCCGGCTATCTACCAGGATGCCACGCGCCGCAAGTGGGCCGTGCATCAGCGCGGTGCAGAGCCTAAGATTTTTGACTATGCGGACGTGTTGCAGTGCGAAGTGGCCGAGGCGGGCGATCCGGAGGCCGAGGAAGTGGCCTCAAAACAGGAATTTGCCCAGCGTATCCTGGTAAATCCTGCCAAGGCGGCGAAAATAAACGCTGCCAAGCGTAATATGTGTCTTGGTATGGGCGTTGTTGTGGCGGTTCAGACGGGAAAAGACGAGGTTTCCAAATTAGAGATTCCCGTTATGACCGACGAAGTCAAACGCGATTCAAGTCTATATAAGTCGTATCGGAATGTCGCCGAGAAGATCAAGGCCGAATTTGATGCCATGGGAGGGCTGGCCTAATTATGGCGGCATACGTTTCTGAATGAGGAGTCTGTGCAATGGCAGGCGAATCTTATGCAATTCCCCCCAAAGATCGTGCTGTTGAGGGAATTCTTTGGTATATCCAGCACCACCAGCTTGCCGGCGGCGATCGACTGCCGGCCGAGCGTGTGCTGTGCGAAGAGATCGGCGTTTCGCGTACGGCGTTGCGCGCCGGTATCACGCGGCTCATCTCGTGTGGAACGCTCGAGAGCCGTCGCGGATCGGGTACGTATGTGTGTCCTCCCAAGCCGCTGAACATCTTCCAGGAAACGTATAACTTTTCCGATGCTGTGCGGACTGCCGGCCTGCACTCCTCTTCTCGTCTGGTTTCCACCGGGACCATCGAGGCGGATGAGGCGCTTGCCGACAAGCTTGGGGTGTCTGTAGGCGCTCCTTTGCTCCGCATACAGCGCGTTCGACTTATTGAGGGCGAGCCGGCGTCAATCGAGACGGCTCACGTTAACCTGTCCCTGTGTCCATCGCTTACCGAGCACGATTTTGAGTGCGAGAGCCTTTACGATGTCTTGCTCAAAGAAGGTGGCGTGCGTGTTGAGCATGGACGTGAGCATATTTCCATCTCGCGTTTGAATGCCGAAGAGGCCGAGCTGCTCCAGCAAGAAGAGGGAACGCCGGTGTTCTATGAGAGCTCGATCGAATTCGATAAGGGCATGCGTTTTGTGGAGCATTGCAAATCGGTGATTTTGCCCACAAAGTTCCGCTTTGCCGATAACGGCGAAGAGAACGGCATGAGGAGCGTGGCAGGTGAACAATGGCTGAAACAGTAGATGCCACCCCGGTTTATATGCGCATTCGACGCCGCATCGAGGAACGTATCGAGCGCGGTATATATCCCACGGGTTCCATGATTCCGTCCGAAAAAGACCTTGCCGAGGAATTTGGTACGACACGCTTGACCATCCGAAGCGCTGTCGATGAGCTGGTTCGGCGCGGGCAGATTCGCCGTGTTCGGGGAAAAGGTGCCTTTGTGGCGCAGAAAGTACCTGCTTTTTTTGAACGCACGGTCGGTTTCCGTGAATCGGTCCGTGCTTCGGGCGGCGAGCCGTCCGTCCGTATTCTCGCGCGTTCCAAGCGTTATGCGGGGCCATATTACGCCGACCTGTTTGGCATCGCCGAGGACGACCTGCTCTATTCCGTTCGACGCCTGAACTGCATAAACGGTAGCCCCGTATCGATTGAGACGGCGCTGATTCCCTGCCTGCTGTTCCCAACCATCGAAGATATTGACGTGTCGGTCTTCAGTTTGTACGAGACCTATGAGATGCTGGGCCGAAAGCCAGTCATGGCACAGGAAAAGCTCGATATCGAAGCGCTGGGCGCACGAGATGCCGGCCTCCTTGGACTGGAACAGGGCGATCTTGTTTTGCTTTTGGAATGCGTGAGCTATGACGCGAGCGGTCAGGCTATCGAGTATGTAAAGTCCTTCAATCGTGGCGATACGGGCGGCTACACCTATACGTACTAGCTGGTATTCTGTGAATAACGGCTGGGAAACTAACCAGTTTTGATCGTTGGGTCAGCTGTATATACAACCTTACAGGGCTCAAAATCGACCGTTCGCCGATGGGGATAAATTAATCGACAAAGAGGTATCAAAAAGCCGTAACCTGTAACTGTGATTGGTATCAAATACTAATGATTTGTTACGAGGTGAGACGATGAAGATGCTCGATTACGTTCAGCTTGCCCATGTGCGTATGGGGGAGAACCTCGAGCGTTCGTCTGAGCTGGTAGCGCAGCTCGTTGATATTTTCCAGTCCGGTTCTTTTGACGCGCTGCGCATCGTTGCTTCGGGTTCGTCGCGCCATGCCGCCGATTGCGCCCGCGATTACCTGCAAGATGCCCTGCAAATGCAGGTGTCCGTTGTGACGCCCGAGGCCTTCGTTGATTTTGAACACACCTATCCGCAGCATGCGCTCAACATCGCCGTCTCGCAGAGTGGCTATTCGACCAATACGATTGCGGCGCTCGATTACATGCGCGCACACGATATGGCTGCAGTTGCGCTCACGGCAAACGTCGAGGCGCCCATCAAGGAGCACGCTGACATCGTTCTTGACTACGGTGTGGGCGTCGAGTCGGTGGACTTTGTGACTCTGGGCGTTGAGGTTCTCGTTGAGTACCTGGTGCTCTTTGGTATCTACGGCGGTCAGGCGCGCGGAACGATTGACGCCAAGGGCGTTGCCCAGCGTCTTGACGACCTGCGCGAGGCTATCCATGCCAATGCCGTGATGTGCAAGACCGCCGAGGCATATGTCCAAGAACACATGCTCGAGCTTTCTGAGCACACGCCCGCCATGGTCGTCGGCAACGGCCCCAACTACGGTGTTGCCGAGGAGGCAGCGCTCAAGCTGAGCGAGACCATCAAGATTCCTGCCATGCATCACGAGGGCGAGGAGTTTGTTCACGGTCCCGAGATGCAGATCGTTCCGGGCTATCTGGTGTTTATCGTCGACGATCCGCAGGGGTCGGAGCGTCTTGCGAATATCGCCGATGCGCTATCGAATGTTACGACAAAAACGGTGCTGCTCACGGCCCATTCCAGGGGTAGGGCTCACGAGGTTGCGGTGCCTCAGGTGGCTCCGCTGCTCAGCGCAATTCCCAATCTCGTGTTCTTCCAGACGATTGCGGCGATGATCGCCGAACGTCTGAAGTCATGGGACGTGCACCCGTATCTCGATGCTGTCTCCAAGCAAATGGAGGTCAAGGCAGAGGGCTACGAAGAGTCAGTCAATGCGCTTAAGGCCAAAGCGGCCGAGTGTTACGGAATGTAAGCGGGTTTGATGCCCGTTGGCATGGGGGATGTGGAAACAACCCCAGAAAGGAGAGACAAATGAAGGAAACCGAGAAGATCGAGATCATGCATTTCGACCAGGAGGGCTATCTCGAGGACGGTAAGGCGCTCTACGAGACCGGCAAGAAGATGACCGCGCTCGCCGACAAGGTCGCCGACGAGGGCTATGACGCCGTGTTCCTGATGGGCGTCGGCGGCACCTGGGACGAGCTCATGCAGCTCGAGTACCTCATGAACAAGTTCGGCGACCGCGACCTCGAGGTCTA
>URSP01000013.1:0-28625 GCA_900550515.1 uncultured Collinsella sp.
GTCTCCGGCGGGCAGAGAATTTGCGCGTCGTGCACGCGTGATCCTGGCACAAGTCTACGATTTCAAAAAGTACGCTCAATCGAGGAACGACGGCGTCTCGCCCGACGGCCATTTTCGTCTTTACGCCCCCTGTCTTCATGGGCGGGGGCGCCTTTTTGCCGAAAACTGGTATGACTCGTTTGAACGCTCGCACCCTCAGATTCATCTTGATGTGTGGCATCAGCCAACGGCAACATGCTTTGAATCACTTATACTTGGAATTTCGGACGCGGCTATCTCGTTCGAGGAACCACGGGACAGCGTCCTTTCTTCAAAATATTTGGGTGAAAAGGAGCTCAGGGTTCTTTCATGTCCAGCGGGTCATCAATCTGTGGGCGCCATGACCATTCGCGAGTTACTGGGCGGCAAGCTCGCTGTTCCCATTAATTTGTCACCCTGTCTCAATGCGATTAACCAATGCCCTGAAGCCCAGCTCGTCAATTTTCGCTTCCGTGATGTTGAATACGGAAGCAGAGCTCAGACTGAGTTTCTTCAAGCCGGGGGATTGATATTGAGTTTGTCTGGGTCCTCTCTCGCATCGGATGGGTCAGAAGTGAGCGAGTGCTCCATTGAAGGTTCGCGTGATGTAACCTTGCCTATCTACTTTTGCTATCGGCAAAATTCCTGGACTGATCGACACCAGACGGTTTTTCTGCACCTATTGCGTCATCTTGCTTCGTGAGATTAATTGGCTTCGAGACGTCAAGTGATTATTGACGCCTTGTAACACATAGCTGACAGCTTTGCTCTCATGCTTTTCCAAGATTCCGATTTAGATTGCTGACTCTTGGAGAGTGGAGCATGAAAAACCGTACGGTTTTGCTTTATATGACGTTCGTTTTTCTGTCGAACTTCAGCACCATTTTGTATTTTCTGACGGTTTACCTTGAATTCGTCGGATTCTCGATGGTGGCGATTTCTAGCATGATGATTGCATATCAAGTGAGCAAGTTCATCCTTGAAGTTCCCACTGGCTATATTGCTGATAGGTTTGGACGAAAGGTGAGCGGTCTCGTTGGCATTGTGGGAATGCTTGGGTACTACGCCGCCCTGCTTCTCGTCCGATCTCCTCTGCTTTTAATCGGTGCGTTTGCTCTCAAAGGTTTTGCCGTTGCATGTATGAGTGGATCCATAGAAGCGATTTACATTGACAGCGTCTCTCAGGACCAGCTCGTAAGACTTAATGTCGTTGAGCGATTTGTTTTCTATGCCTCTTATGCCCTCTCCGCTTGTGTGGGCGGTTTCATTTCGTCCGCTGGCGCGTATCTCATTGGGCTTTCGGTCGATATCATCACAATGGTGCTGACATTGGTTGTCGTTGTCTGTATTCCTGAGGCGAGAAGAGAGAGCGCTGCGGTGACACCTGGGCATGGAATGAGCCCGAGGATGATCGGTGCCGCTATTGCGGGTAATGGCATTCTTCGGTCAGCGTTCATCATGGACTGTTCTCAGGCATTTGCCTTCGTCGCTCTGGAAGACTTCTTCTCACTGTTGCTTGCAGGCCGCGGAATGAATGCCGTCGCTTCGGGCGTGACCATTGCGGTCCAGCTCCTTGCCTCCGCCTCCATAGGGTTTATTGTGCCCAGTGTGATTGCTCGTGTCGACAAAGGCCGTTTTGCGCGTATTTGCGGCATCATTCGCTTAGTATTGACAGCTTTGTTTTTGATTCCCCTTACTCCGGCTCATTTGCTGCCCGTGTTCTATGTGCTGCAAACGGTTGCGTACTCGTTGTTTGCCCCAATCAAATACTCAGTTTTCCAAAATGCTGCCGATTCATCGATGCGCTGTTCGCTGATTTCGGTTCAAAGCCAGATGGTGGCGGTGGGTGCCATCCTTTTCTATCTGTTCAATGCTGCGTTGAGCAGTATCGCGGATATTCGAGTCATATTGCTTGTTGCGCTCGGGATTTCTTCTCTGGTGTATATCCCCGCGCTCTTTCGTCTTACAAGCCAAAGGCCATGAGTATTTAGGCACCGATAACTTATATATCAACGCAATAAGCCCGAGCGCGAGGGCGTTTGGGTTTATTATTGAAGCGTATGTAACCTGGCGGCGCCACACCGCCTGTTAGTAGGGAGACACATGAACGTTCTGGTCGTCAACGCAGGATCTTCGACCCTTAAGTATCAGGTCATCGATACCAAGTCCCACAAGGTGTCCGCAAAGGGCTCCTGCGAGCGCGTCTGCTTTACCGGCGGTACCTTCACCCACGCTGCCAACGGTTCCAAGAAGGTGACCGAGAACATCGAGTTCCCCGACCACAAGGTCGCCATCGAGGTCGTTCTGAAGGACCTCGAGGCCAACGGCGTCAAGATCGAGGGCATTGGTCACCGTATCGTTCAGGGCGGCTGGTACTTCGGCGATTCCTCCCTCGTCGACGAGGACGTCCTCGCCAAGATCCGCGAGGTCGCTCCGCTGGCGCCGCTGCACAACAACCCCGAGGCCAACGTTATCGAGTACTGCCTCGAGCAGTATCCCGACCTGCCCAACGTCACGGTCTATGACACCGCTTTCCACTTCAACATGCCCGAGGTCGCCAAGACTTACGCCCTGCCCAAGGACGTTTGCGACAAGCTGCACATTCGTAAGTACGGCGCCCACGGCACCAGCTACCGTTACATCTCCAAGAAGGTTGCCGAGATGACCAACGGCGAGGCTCGCAAGGTCGTCGTGTGCCACATCGGTTCCGGTGCTTCCCTGTGCGCCATCGAGGACGGCAAGTGCATGGACACCACCATGGGCTTGACCCCGCTCGACGGTGTCATGATGGGCACCCGCTGCGGCTCCATCGACCCTGCTACCGTGTGCTACCTGCAGCGCGAAGGCGGCTACACCTTCGACGAGGTCGACGAGATGATGAACAAGAAGTCCGGTCTTTTGGCTGTGACCGGTGGCAAGACCAACGACTGCCGCAACGTCGAGGAGCTCGCCGCCGCTGGCGACCCCGAGGCTCAGCTCGCCTTCGACATGTTCGTCTACAAGATTGCCGCCAAGGCTGCCGAGATGGCCACTTCCATGTGCGGCATGGACACCCTGGTCTTTACCGCCGGCATCGGCGAGCACGCTCCGGCTGTCCGCGCTGGCGTGGCCGACCGTCTGGCCTTTATGGGCGTCAAGATGGACCATGCCCGTAACGCCCTGCGTGGCGATGGCGCTTGGTGCCTGTCTGCCAAGGATTCCAAGGTCAAGATTTTCCTCATCCCCACGGACGAGGAGTTCATGATCGCTTCCGACGTCGAGCGCATCGTCAGCGGTAAGTAATTGCAAGAGGGGAGGGGCTGGACGACCGAGTGCCGTTCGGCCCCTCTTTTGCGCTCGTTGGGCGATATGCTGATATCTATTTATCAAGATATGATAACTTCTTATTAAAATGCGGCCGCCTTAAGAGGTCTGCGTCGACCGTATTGCACTGCAAAGGAGTCTCATGAACGTACTTGTTGTCAACGCCGGCAGCTCAAGCCTTAAATATCAGCTTCTGGATACCGATACCCGCGAGGTTTTCGCCAAGGGCAACTGCGAGCGTATCGGCTCGGACATGGGTATCTTTGGCCACTCCGAGAACGGTGGCGCCAAGCAGACCGAGGAGGCTCCCTTCCCCGATCATCGCTCTGCTATCGCTCGCGTGCTCGAGGAGCTCGAGAAGACCGACTTTACGATTGATGGCATTGGCCATCGTATCGTTCAGGGCGGCTGGCACTTCGATGATTCCGCGGTCGTCGACGATGAGGTCATGGCTAAGATCCTTGAGGTTGCCCCGCTCGCTCCGCTGCACAATTACGGCGAGGCCGCGGCGATTGAGTATTGCCGTGAGAAGTATCCGGAGCTGCCCAACGTGGCGGTCTTCGACACCTCGTTCCACATGACCATGCCCGAGGTCGCCTATACCTACGCGCTGCCCAAGGACGTGTGCGACAAGTACCACGTGCGCAAGTACGGCGCCCACGGCACGAGCCACCGCTATGAGTGGATGATGGCCAAGGAGATCCTGGGTTCGCGCTGCCACCGTCTGCTTTCGTGCCATTTGGGCAACGGTGCTTCGCTCGCTGCTATCGAGGACGGCGTGTGCCGCGACACCACGATGGGCCTCACGCCGCTCGACGGCCTGATGATGGGCACTCGCTGTGGTTCCATTGATCCGGCCACCGTGTGCTACCTCCAGCGCGAGGGCGGCTACAGCTACCAGGAAGTCGACGACATGATGAACAAGCAGTCCGGCCTGCTTGCCATTTCGGGCATCTCCAACGACGCCCGCGACATCCGCACGCGCGCCTCCGAGGGAGATGAGCGCTGCCTGCTCGCCTTCGATATGTTTGCCTACAAGGCTATGCAGCAGGCCGGCTCCATGATCGCCTCCATGGCGGGCGTGGATACCATCACCTTTACCGCCGGCATCGGCGAGAACGACTGGTCGATCCGTAAGGCCTTCTGCGACTGCTTTGAGTGGCTGGGCGTGCGCATCGACAATAACAAGAACCGCGAGGCCGTGGGCAACGGCCCGCAGGTCATCAGCGCCGCCGGTTCCGCCGTCACGGTCATGGTCATCCCCACCGACGAGGAATACATGATCGCCCACGACGTCGAGCGCCTGACCAAGAACAACTAACGCGCGCATTTGCAAGTAAACGAAAGGCCTCCAGAGCAACAGCTCCGGAGGCCTTTTTACTAGCAGGTGGACGGCGGAAACCCCATCCCATTTCGAGCGCAAATACTGGGACACGCTTTCCGGTTGAGGCACGTTGCGGAAAGTGCGACCCACAATAAAGCAAAATTCCGTCCCAAAGTTTCCCAAACAGGCCCCAAGCGGAAGCCACATCCCACAATCCGCCTCCAAACTGGGATGTAGTTTCCGGCACAACAACCGCCGAAGCCCACCGGCCTTTCAATCTCCAAAGTGATCATCATCAGCAACGCCTGCGCTCCCAGCAACGGCACCCATCCATTCAGATTTTCAGCTCCAGCTCGTAGCCAAGCCGCCGTCCACCCCGGATTCCCTGATTGCTACGTGGCGGCAGGGACCCTACAGGGTAAAGCTCTGAAAATATTCCGCAGGACGCATGAAACCCCCGCCGCACGAAGTGCGTAGCGGGGGTTTCATGCATGTCCGAGGACGTTTTCAGAGCTTTACCCTGTAGGGTCCCGAGGGGATATGTCTGCTACTCAGCCATCTGAGCCTGGACGGCGGTGATGGCCACGACACCCACGATGTCGTCGGCAGAGCAGCCGCGCGAAAGGTCGTTGACCGGTTTGGCGATGCCCTGCAGGATGGGGCCGTAGGCGTCAGCGCCAGCGAAGCGCTGGACCAGCTTGTAGCCGATGTTGCCGGCCTCGAGGTCGGGGAACACGAGCACGTTGGCCTTACCGGCAACGGAGGAGCCGGGAGCCTTGAGCTGGGCGACGGTGGGGACGATGGCGGCGTCGAGCTGCAGGTCGCCGTCGATGGCGAGCTCGGGAGCCTTCTCCTTGCAGAACTTCACGGCCTCTTGGACCTTCTTGGCGACCTCGCCGCCAGCGGAGCCCATGGTGGAGTAGGAGAGCATGGCCACGTGCGGCTCAACGTTGCCCATGAAGGTGGACCAGGAGTGAGCGGAGGCGATGGCGATCTCGGAGAGCTCGTCGGAGGACGGGTTGATGTTGAGGCCGCAGTCGGCGAAGATCAGCGTGCCGTCGGTGCCGAACTGCGGGGTGTCGGTGCACATTACGAAGAAGGCCGAGACCAGCTTGGTGCCCGGGGCGGTCTTGAGGATCTGCAGCGCGGGGCGCAGGGTGTCGGCGGTGGAGTGGCAGGCGCCGGAGACCAGGCCGTCGGCATCGCCCATCTTGACCATCATGGTGCCAAAGTAGGTGGCGTCCATCACCTGGGCGCGAGCCTGCTCGATGGTGACACCCTTCTTGGCGCGGAGCTCGGCAAACTTCTGCGCGTACTCCTCGTGCTTCTCGGCATTGCGCGGGTCGATGACGGTAGCGCCGGGAACGTTGATCTCGTCGGGGTTGCCCAGGATGACGATCTTTGCCAGGCCCTCCTCGATGATTTTGTTTGCCGCGACGATGGTACGCGGATCCTCGCCCTCGGGCAGGACGATCGTCTTAAGGTCGGCCTTGGCGGCAGACTTCATACGGTTAAGGAAATCGCTCATGTTACTCCTTACAAGCGTTTCACTAAGCTCCAGGCGCCCGGCTGTTCACGAATAAACCCGCTGCTAGCGGGTTTACCTTACGTTAATGTTCGCCGCGGTGCTTGAGCTTTCCTTGTGTGGCAAGCTCATTATAGGACGCATTAGCGCTATAATCGCTCTGATAAATATGTCTCGAAGAATGTTCGAGAAAAGCCTAGCTAACGAGCACGTGGCTTTTGACAAGGAGTATCGATGCAGATTACCTCAGGCCTGCCTGAAGGCTTTAACGCCGGCGCGTACGACATGATTGTCGTCGGTGCTGGATATGCCGGTGCCGTTTGTGCCCGCCGTCTCGCCGAGACCATCGGCTATCGTGTTGCCGTTTTGGAGCGCCGTAGCCACATTGCGGGCAATGCCTATGACTGCACTGACGAGGCCGGAATCCTGATCCACGAGTACGGTCCGCATATCTATCACACCTTTAACGAGCGCGTGCACAATTTCCTGTCGCGCTTTACCAAGTGGACGGACTACCAGCACAAGGTGCTCGCCAACATCAACGGTACCCTTATGCCCGTGCCCTTTAACCATGCGAGCCTCAAGCTCGCCTTTGGCGAAGAGCGCGGTGAGGAACTGTACCAAAAGCTCGTGGAGACCTTTGGCAAGGACGTCAAGGTACCCATTATGGAGCTGCGCAAGAAGAACGACCCGGATCTTGCCGAGGTCGCCGATTATGTCTACGAGAACGTCTTTTTGCATTACACCATGAAGCAGTGGGGCCAGACGCCCGATCAGATCGATCCCTCGATCACCGGCCGCGTTCCCGTCTTTGTGGGCGATGATGACCGCTACTTCCCGCAAGCCCCCTTCCAGGGCATGCCGCAGGAGGGCTACACGGCGCTCTTTGAGCACATGCTCGACCACGACCTGATCGACGTGTTCTGCGACGTGGACGCCCGCGATCTCTTTGAGATCGACGAGACCACCGTCAAGATCGACGGCAAGGTCTATGGTGGCGAGATTGTCTACACCGGTCCACTCGACGAGCTGTTCAACCTCGACTTGGGTGCGTTGCCGTACCGCACGCTCGATATGAAGTTCGAGACGCTCGATATGGACCAGTTCCAGCCCGTGGGCACCGTCAACTACACCACGAGCGAGGACTACACGCGTATCACCGAGTTCAAGAACATGACCGGTCAGGTCCTGCCCGGCAAGACCACCATCATGAAGGAGTACTCCAAGGCCTATACGCCCGGCTCGGGCGAGACACCGTACTACGCCATTCTTGAGCCCGAGAACCGTGAGCTCTATGAGCGCTATCTTGAGCGCGTCCAGAACCTGACGAACTTCCACCCGGTGGGTCGTCTGGCCGAGTATCGTTACTACGATATGGACGCTGTGACCAATTCCGCCCTCGATCTTTCGGATGAGATTATCGCCTGCCATGCATAAAGTCATAACATTCGGTATTCCCTCGTATAACGCCGCCAAGGACATGGACCATTGCATCACCTCCATCTTGGAGGGGAGCAATTACGCCACCGATATCGAGATTATCGTGGTGGACGACGGCTCCAAGGACGAGACGGCCGATAAGGCCGATGAGTGGGAGGCGCGTTATCCCGGTATCATTCGCGCGGTACACCAGGAGAACGGCGGCCACGGTATTGCCGTCCTTTCGGGTCTGCGCGAGGCACAGGGCACCTACTACAAGGTTGTTGATTCGGACGACTGGCTTGACGGCGCTGCCCTTTCGACCATGCTGTCGATTCTGCGTGGCTTTGAGGAGCGCGACCAGCGCGTTGACCTGTTTATCTCGAACTACGTGTACGAGAAGGTTTACGAGGGCACGCATACCGCTATTGGCTACAAATTTGCCCTGCCGCGCAAAAAGATCTTTTCCTGGGATCAGATCGGTCATTTCCGCCTGGACCAGAACCTACTTATGCACAGCCTGTGTTATCGCACGGATGTGCTGCGCGAGTCCAACCTTCCCATGCCGCCGCACACGTTCTATGTGGACAACATCTACGCCTACGTGCCGCTGCCGCGTTGCAAGACCATGTACTACGCCGACATCGACCTCTACCGCTACTTTATCGGTCGCGAAGGCCAGAGCGTCAACGAGGCAACGATGGTCAAGCGTCTGGACCAGCAGTTCCGTGTTACGCGCATCATAATGGAGTCGTACCACCTGTACAGCGATGTTGAGTCGTCGCGTCTGCGTTCGTACATGATGGGCTACTTCACCATGATGATGGCGATCTGCTCGGTGCTCACCAAGCTTTCCGAGGAAGATTGCGCCGACGAGCGCCTAAAGACGCTGTGGAATGATTTGAAGGCCTACGACGAGCGCATGTATCGTCGTGCACGCTACGGCGTGGTCGGGTTCTTCACCAATCTGCGTGGACGGGCCGGAGACAAAACCACACTCGGCCTATACCGTCTTGCCTCAAAGATCTTCAAATTCAACTAGCTGCCGAGTAATCGCTGCTGATAGGTTGACTGGGCCCCTTGGCCTTTAGTTTGCTACTGCGAACAGTCTTGCTCGCACGGAAAGCACATTAAGTGCTTTCCGGCTCGTGCGGAACTTGTATCAAACTAAAGGCCAAGGGGCTTCTGCTATAAGAATCGATTGTCAGGCTGCCTGAATTTGAAGATCTTAGACGCGCGGTACACAGGGACCTGGGCTGAAAAGGCTTGGTTGGTAGGTTGCCCGGTGGGGCTTGGTTATGTTTGTCGCGAGTTCCGCACGAGCCGAAGAGCACTTAATGTGTTCTTCGTGCGAGCCAGGACTGTAGAGCAGCAAACATAACCAAGCCCCACCGGGCAACCGGTCAGGTTAGGCTACTTCGCGGCGCCGGGGATGCCGTGGGAGGTTTTGGCGGTTTTGGCTCCGTTTACGATGGCGGTCTGTAGGGCCCTTACGGCGAGCATGCCCAGCAGGTCTAGGGGAACGGCGGCGCTTGCCTGGGCGCCCAGTTTGCCGCTGGCGAGGGTGTAGATGGTGTCGCCGTCGTTGGTGGTGTGTGTGGGGCGGATGGCGTGTGCGTAGGCGTCTGCGGCCATCTGGGAGACCTTGGTGGCTTGTGCCTTAGTGAGTTCCACGTTGGTGATGATGCAGCTGATGGTGGTGTTGGTGCGGTCGAGCGGCATCTGCATGGATCCGGCGGCGGCAAAGGCTGCGAGTTCCATGTCGACGATCTGGTCGCTATCGGCTGCGGCGCGCATGCCGGCGACCCACTCGCCGGTGAAGGGGTCGACAACGTTGCCGCAGGCGTTGACTGAGACCACGGCGCCCACCTTGATGGGGCCGAGTGCCACGGCGGCAGCTCCAAGGCCTGCCTTCATGCAGGTGGCAGGCCCCATGAGCTTACCCACGGTAGCGCCGGTGCCGGCGCCTACGTTGCCCTGTTCGAGCTTGGTGGGGGTGTGGTCGAGTGCTTCGCGCACGGCGGCGATGCCGGCCTCAATGTCGGGGCGCACGGTGGGGTTACCAAAGGCGAGGTCGAAGATACAGCTGGAGCACACGATAGGCACCTGCGTGGGGCCGACGGGAAGGCCGATGCCGCGGCTCTCAAGCTCGCGAGCGACGCCGCTTGCAGCCTCGAGGCCAAAGGCCGATCCACCCGAAAGGCAGACGGCGTGGACCTTGTCGACGGTGTTCTCGGGTCGCAGCAGGTCGGTTTCGCGCGATGCTGGAGCACCGCCGCGAACGTCAACGCCGCCGGTGGCGCCCTCGGGTGCCACGATTACGGTGCAACCGGTGCCGGCCTCCTCGTCCGTATAGTTGCCATAGCAAAAGCCATCGACATCGCAGACGTCAATGGCCTCGAGCAGTGTATCCATGTTTAACTCCTATCGGTTTTCCGCCGCGCCTTGTGCCCGGTCGGGATCCGTACGGTACGCCAAAATTGTAGGCGCCGGGGGATACCCAGCGCCAGATGCAATTACGAGAGTTTTTGAATCGCGCGCGCGACGCGGGCGATGGGTAGGCCCACCACGTTATAGAAGTCGCCCGAAATATCGTGCACGAGCATGCGTCCTCCTGTGCCCTGAATGCCGTAGGCGCCGGCCTTGTCCATGGGCTCACCCGAGGCGACGTAGTGCTCGATCTGCTCGTCGGTGAGCTCGTAGAACGTCACGTCGGTCACATCGACAAAGGACAGGCTTTCGGCGGCATGCGGGGCGGCCGTATCGCCTGCCTTAACGATGCAGACGCCGGTTGCGACCTGGTGCGTGCGGCCCGAAAGCTCACGGAGCATAGTGCGCGCCTCGTCCTCGGTTGCCGGCTTGCCCAGAATCTTGCCGTCAAAGGTGACGATGGTGTCGGCCGCGACCGTCAGCTCATTGGGCTCGGCATACTCGGCAGCAACGGCAGCCGCCTTGGCGCGTGCCAAGCGCTCGACAAGCGTGAGCGGGGCCTCGCCATCAAAGGGCGTTTCGTCGATATCCGCGGGAATCACGCGAATGTTGTAGCCTGCCTCGCGCATCAGCTCTACGCGGCGCGGCGATTGCGAAGCCAAAATCATAGTTGGATGCCCTCGGCGACCTTCTCGACGGCCTTGTCGCCGGCGAGCGTGCGCAGCAGCTCCAATGCAAAGGGGAGGGACTGTGCCATGCCGCTGGCAGTGATGATGTTGCCGTCTTGCGTGACCTTCTCGCCGGTATAGGCGCCTTCGGGGAAGCTTTTCTCAAAGCCAGGGAAGCACGTGGCATGGCGCCCCTCGAGCAGGTCGAGCTCGCCCAGGATAAACGGGGCGGCGCAGATGGCGGCGACGTGCTTGGTTGCGGCGAACTCGCAGACCACGTCGCAGACGCGCTGATCTGCGCGCAGGTTGGTGGCACCGGGCAGGCCGCCGGGCAGCACGACGCAGTCGTACTCGTCAAAGTTGATCTCATCAAAGAGCGCATCGCAGGTCACGGGGATCTGCAGCGAGCTTACGACCTCGCGCGTGGGCATGATCGAGACGAGCGTGGCACGCACGCCGCCGCGACGCATGACATCGACCATGGTCAAGCATTCAATAGTTTCAAAGCCATCGGCGGCGAGAACGGCAACGCTGGGCATGAGGGTTCCTTTCATAGGCGGCATACAATTAGCCGTCTTATACCCCGAAGACCTCCGCTTGCCACGCTCGATTTCCCAATGATTTTCTGAGCAATGATTAAGCGGCTAGTTGCGCCTAAGGTGGACGACGGTCTCGCAGTGGAAGGTTTGTGGGAACAGGTCGACTGGCGTGATCTTTACGGGGGAGAAGGTGCCTTCTTCGACAAAGCGTTTGAGATCGCGCGCCAGGGTGGCCGGGTCGCAGCTCACGTAGGCGACATCGCGGGCACTCGTGCTGGCGATAAGGCCGATCGCCTCGGGGGCGAGGCCTGCGCGCGGCGGGTCGACCACCAAGATGTCGGCATCCTGGTCGGGGAACTCGCGCACCGCGTCTCCGCCAATGACGTCGACGTTATCAAGCTTGTTGATTTCCAGGTTACGGCGTAGATCGCGCACGGCGGGGCCGTAGGCCTCGACGGCAGCGACAAAGTCGCAGTGGCGGGCGAGCGGCAGGGTAAAGGTGCCGGCACCGCAGTACAGGTCCACGGCAAGCTCGTCTTCCTGCGGATCGAGCGCTTCCATGACAAGCTCGATCAAAATCTCGGCACCCTTGGTGTTGACCTGGAAAAAAGACGGGGCAGACAAGCGCATCTGACCCTCGGCGATATTCTCGGTCCATGAGCCCTCTCCGGCGAGCATTTCGACCTTGGAGACACGGCGGGCCTTCTTTTCGCCCTTGCTCATCACGCGTACGACACTTGTGGGGTGCGCGGCGTCTGCCAACACGCGCGAGACTTGCGAGCGCGGGAAAGAGCCCGTAGGCGTCCAGAGCGCCACCTCGAGTGCCTTGGTGCGACGCGAGGCGCGAATGCCCACGCGCTCAAGGCCCAGGTCGTGGCTGCCGCTCAGATAATTGAGCGCGCCGACGACCGATTTGAGCGCCTTCGGGAAGCGCTTATCGAACAGCGGGCACGAGTCGACGGTCACGATCTTGCTGGGGTCGACGCCGTGCATGCCAAGACGCACGCGGCCGTTTACAACGGTCGGCTCGAGTTCGATTTTATTGCGGTAGCCCCAATCATCCTTGGTGTGGCGGATGGGTTGCACCAGTTCATCGACTTGATCGGGGCTGAACTTGCCGATACGCTCGAGCGTGGAGCGCAGATTTTGCTCCTTGGCGGCGAGCTGTGCCGTGCGTGAGAGATTGCCCCACGAGCAGCCGCCGCAGATGCCCACGAAGGGGCAGGGAGGCTGAATGCGATCGGGGCTTGGCTCCAGAATCTCGGTGGTGCGGGCACGCATGAACGACTTGCCGTCCTGTACGACCTCGGCCTCGACGGTGTCGCCTGCCACGGCGCCCTGCACAAAGACGGCCTTGCCGTTGTCGGCGTGCGCCAGCCCGTCGGCGCCGTAGGTCATCGATTCTATAGTGAGCTTCATATTCCTGCCTGCCATTCGCGGTTTTGTTCGCAACCATGGTAGCAGGGAAAAGCGCCCCATATCTGGGGCATTCCTCAAATACGGGGCGCTTCTACAAACGACTATTTCGTCTTGCCGGTAATGAGCGTCTTAAGACCCAGACCGATCAGGCCCAGGCCTATGCGCACGCGACCGGGGCGATGGCGCTCGATGGCCTTGGTCTTGCCGGCGGGCTTATCGCGACGGGTGCTCGTCTCGGGTGCGGGTTTGGTGACCTGCGGCTCGGGCTGAGGTGCAGGTGCGGGCTCGGGCTCAATGACGGTCGCCTGGACCTTCTGAACCTCGGTTGTGGCCGGCTGCGGCTCAGGAGCAGGGGCGGGCTTTGCC
This sequence comes from uncultured Collinsella sp., assembly GCA_900550515.1. Classification (GTDB taxonomy): domain Bacteria; phylum Actinomycetota; class Coriobacteriia; order Coriobacteriales; family Coriobacteriaceae; genus Collinsella. The sequence continues at coordinate 13,012 of URSP01000013.1, forward strand.
TCGGCGGCGGGCTCCGGAGTCGCAGTAGCGGGCTCGGGCGCTTTCTCCACGGCGGGCTCTGCGGCAGCCTCGGGCTCATTCACCGGGGGAGCTGCAACCGCTTCCGTTTTGGCAGCTGCCCCGTGTTCAACCTCGGCCTGAATGGCCTCCTCGGCCACACGTTCCTTCTCCTGCGCACGCTGCTGCGCGGCGGCCTCGGCGTTGCGATAGGCACGCTCCAGTAGAGCTTCCTGCGAGTTGAAGGGTTTCTCACCCTCTGCACGCTCCACGGGGACCCAGGTGCCGTCGCTCGTGAGGCTGCGGGCCTTCACGTTGTCCCGCAGCTGCATGCCCATGTACTCGTGTACCAGGGCGCGGCAGGTGGGGTCGAGCACAGGGAAGGCGATTTCCACGCGGTGCTCGGTGTTGCGTGTCATCATGTCTGCCGAGCTCAGGTAAATCATGTCCGAGTCCACACCAAAAGCGTAAACACGGGCGTGCTCCAAAAAGCGTCCGACGATGGAGCGGACATGCACGTTCTCGGTCTTGCCCGGAACACCGGGCTTGAGGCACGAGATGCCGCGGATGATCATGTCCACGCGCACGCCGGCACACGATGCCTCGGCGATTTTGTCGATGACCTCGCGGTCGGTGAGCGAGTTGAGCTTAAAGAACACACGGGCGGGCTCGCCAGCGAGGGCGCGCTGGATCTCGCGATCTAGGCCGCGCATGATGAGCGGCTTGAGGCCTACGGGCGCCACGCCCAGGAAGCGGTAATCGCCGCGCAGATTGCCCAGCGACAGGTTGCGGAAGAACAGGTTGGCGTCCTCGCCGATGCCGGGATGGGCGGTCATGAGCATAAAGTCGCTGTAGAGCTTGGCCGTCTTCTCGTTAAAGTTGCCGGTGCCCAAAAGCGTGAGGCGCGTTAGCGCCATGCCCTCGCGATAGGTGAGCTGGCAGATCTTTGAGTGGCATTTAAAGCCCTCGGAACCATAGATGACGGTGCAGCCGGCCTCTTCCAGGCGCTCGGCCCACTCGATGTTGTTCTGCTCGTCAAAGCGGGCACGAAGTTCCATGAGCACCGTGACCTCTTTGCCGTTCTCGGCAGCATCGATCAGCGACTCGCACAGGCGGCTCTGCTTGGCCACGCGGTAGAGCGTGATGCGCAGCGAGATGCACTCGGGGTCGTAGGCGGCCTCGTGCACCAGATCCAGGAAGGGGTTCATGGCCTCGTAGGGATAAAAGAGCAGCTTGTCGTGCTGCAGCACCTGCTCGCGGATGGAGCGGGTCATGTCGATGGTGGGATTGGGCTGCGGCCTAAACGGCGTAAAGAGCAGCTCGTTGCGCAGGTGCTCGGGAATCTTGCCCTCAATGCCAAAGACGTAGCCCAGGTCGAGCGGGATATCGCAGGTAAAGACAGAGCGGCGCGAAAGCTCGAGCGCTTTGCGGATGGTCTTGAGCGTTGCCTTCTCGAGCGACCCCGAGACCGCGAGCACTACCGGCTGCAGACGCAGGCGCTTCTTGAGAATGCGCTTCATGTGCTGGCGGTAGTCCTCTTCCTCTTCGACGCCCTCGCCGTCCGGATCGATGTCGGCGTTGCGGGTGACGCGGATCAGCGCACGATCCAGCGGCTTATAGGAGCCAAAGCAGCTGTCCAGGCAGGCGAGGATGACGTCCTCGAGCAAGATGTAGGAGTAGGTGCCGGTCGGCGAGGGGATCTCGACCACGCGGTTCATCGAGGCGGGAATCTCGATAAGGCCCAGCAGGCTCTCCTCGTCGGTGGCGCCGTCCAGACCACAGGCCAGATAGAGCGCGCCATTGCGTAGGTTGGGGAAGGGGTGGCGAGGATCGATGACCAGCGGCGAGATGACCGGCGACACGTAGGCCTGGAAGTAGCGGGTTACAAAGGTGCGCTCCTCGGGCGTAAGCGAATCGATGCGGGCGCGGTGAACGCCCAAGGTGTCGAGCTTGCCCTCGATGCTCTTAAAGATGGACTCCCAACGGGTAAGGAGCCCGGGCATTTCGGCCATGACAGCATCGACCTGTTCGGAGGCGGTCATATTGCTCTTGTTGTCGACAGGTTGCTTTTTGAGCTCTGCCAGATCGGACAGGCCGCCCACGCGCACCATGAGAAACTCGTCGAGGTTAGACTCGAAAATCGACACGAACTTTAGACGCTCGAACAGCGGAACGGTCTCATCGAAGGCTTCGTCAAGCACACGGTTGTCAAAGCGTAGCCAGCTGAGCTCTCGGTTCTGCGTGTACGAGAAGTCGCGAGGCGGTTTGCGCAGCTTTGCAGCGGCTTGCTTTTTTTCGATTTTGCTCGGCATATGCATCTGTCCGTTCAGTCCCCGCAGGGGACGGTAGCCTAACCCTATTCACTATTGTCTCAATTTAGTCGACTTGTGGCACGGACGTATTGTGCGAACGGTATCTTTACCTACTTCTTACGCTGACAAGTCATAGGACTGACGCCCTGCTCGTCTGCAAGCGGTCTATATCCTCACTCAACTGGTACGTAAGTGTGAATAAGAATGATGGATAGCTGAATATCATTGAATGCAGGCGGAAACGTAAACAAACATCATTTATATACATAAAACCGATTTAGCTATGCAATTCTGAATCAAAAGTTTAGAGATGCAATTGCAAATAGTTTTTAGGAAAAAAGAGCGTTTACCTTAGAAAAGTTACTTTAGAACGCCGAAGTACATTATGGGGGAATCTCATGCGATATACCGTTCATCGCACTTTGTTGACCGTTCGGGGGCGAGGTGGAATTGCGGGTGGAATTTGGATATAACTAGAGCTGTCAGCAAGCAGCGTCCGCTATGGAAGGGCGCTGAGAGATTCGGCCGAAAGGCCCGAAAGAAAGGTAGGAGGCCATGACGAAAGGTCTGCACGTGCCTTCCGAGATCGGCAAGCTCAGGAAGGTCTGCCTGCACCGTCCCGGCGACGAGCTCCTCAACCTGCCGCCCGACGAGCTCGAGCGACTCCTGTTCGACGACGTCCCGTTCCTGGAGGTCGCGCAGCAGGAGCACGACACCTTCGCCCAGATCCTGAGGGACCAGGGCGTGGAGGTCCTCTATCTCGAGAACCTCGTCGCCGAGGTGTTCGACCAGGTCCCCGGCGCCCGCGCCGAGTTCACCGACCAGTACATCGCCGAGGCCGGCATCCGCGGCCAGCACATGCCGCAGATCGTCCGCGAGAAGCTGGACTCCATCGAGGACAACCTCGAGTTCGTCAAGAAGACCATGGCCGGCATGACCAAGTCCGAGATCGACATGCCCCTCACGGCGTCCACGACCCTCGACTCCCTGGTCAACTCCGAGTCCGAGTCCGACCTGATCATCGACCCGATGCCCAACCTCTACTTCACCCGCGACCCGTTCGCGGTCATCGGCGAGGGCGTCAACCTCAACCGCATGTACTCGGTCACCCGCAACCGCGAGACCCTGTACGGCAAGTACGTCTTCAAGTACCACCCCGACTACAAGGACGTCTCGCTGTACTTCCGCCGCGACTGCCAGTTCCACACCGAGGGCGGCGACGTGCTGAACATCAACGAGAAGACCCTCGCCGTCGGCATCTCCCAGCGCACCCAGGCCGCCGCGATCGACGTCATGGCCCAGAACATCTTCTGGAACTCCGACTCCAAGGTCGAGCGCATCCTGGCCTTCGACATCCCGGTCTCGCGCGCCTTCATGCACCTCGACACGGTCTTCACCCAGATCGACGTCGATAAGTTCACGATCCACCCCGCCATCATGGGCACCCTGCGCGTCTACGAGCTGACCGCCGGCAAGAACCCGGGCGACGTGAACATCCGCCTGATCGAGGACACCCTCGAGCACGTCCTGGAGGACGCCACCGGCGTCGACCAGGTCAAGCTGATCCCCTGCGGCGGCGGCGACCCGATCGCGGCCTCCCGCGAGCAGTGGAACGACGGCTCCAACACCCTGTGCGTCGAGCCCGGCAAGATCTGCGTCTACGCCCGCAACACCGTCACCAACGACGTGCTGTACAAGGAGGGCCTGGACCTTCTCGTCGTGCCCTCCGCCGAGCTCTCCCGCGGCCGCGGCGGCCCGCGCTGCATGAGCATGCCCTTCTGGCGCGAGGACCTCTAAGGTCTTTCAGGACCCGTACAGGTCATAATACATACATCTAGCTGCCATTAGATGTCTCCCATTGGGGCGGTGCGGGTTTTCGCACCGCCCCAATCTTGTATGAGGAACGTCAACACGATTAGATGACTGCTTTTGTAAGGAGCTTGGCCATGGACATCAAGACGATTGGCGTTGAGGAATGGCTCAACGTTTGGGAGAAGAGCGCCACGTGGGACATCGCCCAGTCGACGATCTCGTCGCTCACCATGGGCGAGCTGCGCGCGCTCGATGAACAGGACGGCGCCACGTTCTACGAGCGCCTGGATCGCGAGAAGATGAACTACGGCTGGATCGAGGGCTCGCCGGAGTTTAAGGCCGAGGTTGCCAAGCTGTATCGTCGGGAGGTCAATCCCGATCACATTCTGCAGACCAATGGCTGCACGGGCGCTAACCTCAACGCCATCATGGCTGTGGTCGAGCCCGGCGACCATGTTATCGCCGAGTGGCCCACCTACGCGCCGCTCTACGAGATTCCGCGCACGCTGGGCGCCGAGGTCGAGTATTGGGAGCTTCGCGAGGAACTCGGCTGGAAGCCCGATATCGAGGAACTCAAGCGCTTGGTGCGCCCCAACACCAGACTCATCTGCATCAACAACGCATCGAACCCCATCGGTACGGTGCTCGATGCCGATATGCTCGGCCAGATTGCCGAGATCGCCCGTTCGGTGGGCGCCTACGTGCTGTGCGACGAGGTGTATCTGCCGCTTGAGAACACCGAGGCCTTTATGTCGATGGCTGACGTGTACGAGAGGGCCATTGTCACCAACTCGTTGTCGAAGACCTATTCGACACCTGCGGCCCGCGTGGGCTGGGTCCTGGCCGACAAAGAGGTGTCCAACCGCATCCGTACCTATCGCGATTACACCATGATCTGCGGCGGCGTGTTCAACGATGCTCTGGCGACCTATGTGCTTGAGCACAAGGATAAGATTCTCGAGCGCAATCGCAAGATCGTGTTTGGCAACCGCGATATCGCGCAGGCTTGGATCGATACGCAGCATCGCGTTTCCTGGACGGCCCCGCAGGGCGTGTCCACCTCGTTTATCCAGCTGGATATTCCCGAGGATGACGAGGAGTTCTGCAGGCGCCTGCTGTCCGAGAGGGGAGTGCTGCTGGTCCCCGGTAGCCGTTTTGAGCTTCCCTGCGGCGCACGCCTGGGCTACTGCGCGAGCGAGGACGTTCTGCGCGAGGGCCTGAGGCTTTTGGGCGAGGCACTGGCGGAGTTCGATCGCTAGGATTCCGATGGTCTTCGGGGGCCTTATCCAAATTAGCCGAAGATAATCGAAAACGGACCCGTTTCCCTAGGGGAAGCGGGTCCGTTTTTCTATACCGAGAAGTCAAGTTGTTACAAATGGGGCCGTAAAGCGAGGCGGTATCCGCTGGGCCTTATACTGAGTTTCCGGTGAACGGTATCAAGCGTCTGGTAAACGGTAATTTATTTATCAGAAATGAATAGGACAAACTTTTTTCTGAATAAAAATGAAAATGGTTGAGACGCGGTGTGAACCGCTAATTCTATTCATAGCTTTATTGGAAATATGCAATTTGAGGATGGTTTAACAAAGTTTAGTTCCATTTGATTTTAGGATTAAAACGCGTTTAAGCACGTAAATACGCTTTATTAAGATGAAGTGTGCCATGCGTGAAGTATATGTGTATGCCGTTCACCCCCTATAAAAAACCGTTCGGGGGCAAGGTGGAAGTATGAGCTGATTTTGGATATAAATATGTCGTCAGCAATAACGCCTCACACGGAGGGGCGCTAACGAATCGGCCCTGACAAGGGCCCGAAAGAAAGGTAGGAGGCCATGACGAAAGGTCTGCACGTGCCTTCCGAGATCGGCAAGCTCAGGAAGGTCTGCCTGCACCGTCCCGGCGACGAGCTCCTCAACCTGCCGCCCGACGAGCTCGAGCGACTCCTGTTCGACGACGTCCCGTTCCTGGAGGTCGCGCAGCAGGAGCACGACACCTTCGCCCAGATCCTGAGGGACCAGGGCGTGGAGGTCCTCTATCTCGAGAACCTCGTCGCCGAGGTGTTCGACCAGGTCCCCGGCGCCCGCGCCGAGTTCACCGACCAGTACATCGCCGAGGCCGGCATCCGCGGCCAGCACATGCCGCAGATCGTCCGCGAGAAGCTGGACTCCATCGAGGACAACCTCGAGTTCGTCAAGAAGACCATGGCCGGCATGACCAAGTCCGAGATCGACATGCCCCTCACGGCGTCCACGACCCTCGACTCCCTGGTCAACTCCGAGTCCGAGTCCGACCTGATCATCGACCCGATGCCCAACCTCTACTTCACCCGCGACCCGTTCGCGGTCATCGGCGAGGGCGTCAACCTCAACCGCATGTACTCGGTCACCCGCAACCGCGAGACCCTGTACGGCAAGTACGTCTTCAAGTACCACCCCGACTACAAGGACGTCTCGCTGTACTTCCGCCGCGACTGCCAGTTCCACACCGAGGGCGGCGACGTGCTGAACATCAACGAGAAGACCCTCGCCGTCGGCATCTCCCAGCGCACCCAGGCCGCCGCGATCGACGTCATGGCCCAGAACATCTTCTGGAACTCCGACTCCAAGGTCGAGCGCATCCTGGCCTTCGACATCCCGGTCTCGCGCGCCTTCATGCACCTCGACACGGTCTTCACCCAGATCGACGTCGATAAGTTCACGATCCACCCCGCCATCATGGGCACCCTGCGCGTCTACGAGCTGACCGCCGGCAAGAACCCGGGCGACGTGAACATCCGCCTGATCGAGGACACCCTCGAGCACGTCCTGGAGGACGCCACCGGCGTCGACCAGGTCAAGCTGATCCCCTGCGGCGGCGGCGACCCGATCGCGGCCTCCCGCGAGCAGTGGAACGACGGCTCCAACACCCTGTGCGTCGAGCCCGGCAAGATCTGCGTCTACGCCCGCAACACCGTCACCAACGACGTGCTGTACAAGGAGGGCCTGGACCTTCTCGTCGTGCCCTCCGCCGAGCTCTCCCGCGGCCGCGGCGGCCCGCGCTGCATGAGCATGCCCTTCTGGCGCGAGGACCTCTAAGTCTTTCCGTTTCCGGTGCGGTCCCCCTACAACCGCACCGGCTTCGCCCGTTAAACGGGCAACACTGATACTTACGTAATTCATTTCTTCGAAAGGAATCGAACCATGGGTGTTAACCTCTCCGGCCGTAGCTTCCTCAAGCTTCTCGACCTCACCACCGAGGAGATCGAGTACCTGCTCAAGCTCTCCAAGAACTTCAAGGACATGAAGCGCGCTGGCGTTCCGCATCGCTATCTCGAGGGCAAGAACATCGTTCTGCTCTTCCAGAAGACCTCCACTCGTACCCGCTGCGCCTTCGAGGTCGGCGGCATGGACCTGGGCATGGGCGTGACCTATCTCGATCCCGGTTCGTCGCAGATGGGCAAGAAGGAGTCCATCGAGGACACCGCCCGCGTTCTCGGCCGCATGTATGACGGCATCGAGTTCCGTGGCTTTGCCCAGGACGACGTCGAGGAGCTCGCTGCTAAGTCCGGCGTGCCCGTGTGGAACGGCCTGACCACTGAGTGGCATCCCACCCAGATGCTCGCCGATATCCTGACCGTCCAGGAGAACTTCAACTACGACATCAAGGGCAAGACCCTCGTCTTCATGGGCGACTGCAAGAACAACGTCGCTCGCTCCCTCATGGTCGTCTGCTCCAAGCTCGGCATGAACTTCGTGGCCTGCGGCCCCGAGGAGTGCATGCCCGCCGACGACGTCATCGAGGCCTGCAAGCCCATCGCCGAGGCCAACGGTTGCACCATCAAGCTGACCACCGACGTCAAGGACGGCGTCACCGGTGCCGACGTTATCTACACCGACGTGTGGGTCTCCATGGGCGAGCCCGACGAGGTCTGGGCCGATCGCATCGCTCAGCTCACCCCGTATCGTGTCACCTCCGAAGTCATGGCTATGGCCAACCCGGGTGCCATCTTCCTGCACTGCCTGCCCAGCTTCCACGACACCAACACCACCATTGGCGCCGAGAAGTGCGAGCAGTTCGGCATCACCGAGCAGGAGGTCACCGACGAGGTCTTCGAGAGCCCCGCTTCCAAGGTCTTCGACGAGGCCGAGAACCGCATGCACACCATCAAGGCTGTCATGTACGCCACGCTCAAGTAAGAGCATCTAGCATCTCGCTCGGGGTGTATTGCTGCACACCCCGAGCAGTTTTATCTGGTAATAATCTCGCATCAAGCGGCAGGCACGGCACGGAAGAGCCGCTTCTGGCGAGATCAGTAAATGATTTATGAAGGGGGGATGAGAACTATGACTGAGACCGCTAAGAAAAAGCGCGGTATGCCTTCATCGTTCACCATTCTTCTTGCTCTGCTGGCAATTGTCGCAGTGATTACCGTTATCGTCTCCGGCACGTCCGGCGGCGCGGTTACTGCCGCCCGTCTGAGCGATTTCTGCACCGCCCCGATTAAGGGCTTCGCTGACGCTCTGCCCGTCTGCCTCTTCGTTATGATCCTGGGCGGCTTCCTCGGTATGATGACCGAGACCGGCGCCCTGGACAACGGCATCGCCGTTCTGGTGCAGAAGCTTAAGGGCAACGAGATTATGCTCATTCCCGTGCTGATGCTCATCTTCTCCCTCGGTGGTACCACCTATGGTATGTGCGAGGAGACCGTTCCCTTCTACGCCCTGCTCGCCGCTACCATGATGGCTGCTGGCTTCGACCCCATGGTCGGTGCCGCTACCGTCCTGCTCGGCGCTGGCTGCGGCTGCCTGGGCTCCACGGTTAACCCGTTCGCCGTCGGCGCTGCCGTCGACGCTCTGACCGGCGTTGGCATTGAGGTCAACCAGTCCATCATCATCGGCCTCGGTGCCGTCCTGTGGATTGTCACTACCGCTATGTCCATCTTCTTCGTGATGAACTATGCCAAGAAGGTCAAGGCTGACAAGGGTTCCACCATCCTGTCGATGCAGGAGCTCAAGGACGCCGAAGAGGCTCACGGCAAGGCTGCTTCCGAGGTCCACAAGGAGGTCAAGCTCACCGGTCGTCAGAAGGGTGTTCTGATCGCCTTCGCCTTCACCTTCGTCGTCATGATCGTCGGCTTCATTCCGCTGGCCGACCTCAACGAGGGCGTCGCCAACTTCTTCGACGCTGGCGCTGTCTACGACGCCGACGGTAACGCCGTCGTCCAGGGCTGGTCTGCCCTGATCACCGGCCTGCCCATTGGCCAGTGGTACTTCGACGAGGCTTCCACCTGGTTCTTCCTCATGGCCGTCCTGATCGGTATCATCGGTGGCCTGTCCGAGAAGCAGATCGTTAACACCTTCATCACCGGCGCTGCCGACATGATGTCCGTTGTTCTTGTCATCGCCCTCGCCCGTGGTATCTCCGTCCTCATGGCTAACACCGGCCTCGATGTCTTCGTCCTCGACGCTGCCGCCAATGCCCTGGCTGGCCTGTCCGGCGTGATCTTCGCTCCCATGAGCTTCCTGGTCTACTTCGGCCTGTCCTTCCTGATCCCCTCGACCTCCGGTATGGCCACCGTCTCCATGCCCATCATGGGACCGCTGGCTGTTAAGCTCGGCTTCTCGCCTGAGGTCATGGTCATGATCTTCTCCGCCGCCATCGGTGTCGTGAACCTATTCACCCCGACCTCCGGCGCCATCATGGGCGGTCTCGCCCTGGCCAAGATCGAGTGGACGACCTGGCTCAAGTTTGCCCTTAAGCTCATCGTCGCGCTCTCCGTCGTCTGCGCCATCATCCTGACCGTCGCCTGCGTGTTGATCTAAGTACCCAACGGGTACCCCACGGAAACCTTGACGATCCTGTAGAGGATCACCTGGTCATCGTCTGTCCGGCGGGGTAAACCCACCGGTAGACTCCTACCTTTAGCCCCCTTCCGTTCCGTGCGCGGGAGGGGGCGCTCTTGTGTTCCGGCGTTTTACCAAACGCCGGAACCACTCGACGCTGCAAGCCCGCCAGAGCGGCAATCTGACGTTCAATCGTCGGGCATGGCCAAAAGGCCTATGCCCTCCTCTTTCACGTCACCTTGCTCGCTCTGGCGGGCTTTCGCTGACTTTTGCTCCACCTGCGGCGCTGCCATTGTTGGTGTTATGGGGCGGTGCAATGGGGTCAGGTTAGTTTGCACCAAATATGTCCGACAAGAGGTTTGACGGATGCTTGGTTGGTGCCTGTTGATGGTCTGGGTATCGGAGGGGGCGGGCTCCGTTATAATCGCCTAGAACATTAAATGGAAACGGGACGGGAGCCATATATGCGCCAGGGTTTCGACAACGCGAAGTATATCGAGCTGCAGGCTGCTCACATTAAGGAGCGCATCTCGCAGTTTGGCGGCAAGCTCTATTTGGAGTTTGGCGGTAAGCTATTCGATGACTATCATGCGAGCCGCGTGCTACCGGGTTTTGAACCGGACAGCAAGTTCCGCATGCTCAAGAGCATCGCCGACGATGTCGAGGTTATCATCGCGATCAACGCGAACCACATCGAGAAAAACAAGGCTCGTGGTGACCTGGGCATTACCTATGACGAGGATGTGCTGCGCCTGGTTGACCTGTTCCGCGGCAACGGCTTTGCCGTCGCGGCTGTGGTCATCACCCAGTACGCTGGCCAGCCTGCTGCTGATGTGTTCCGCAACCGCCTGAACGCGCTCGGTATTCCCGCCAAGCTGCACTATCCCATCGAGGGGTATCCGCACGATGTCGATCTGATCGTGTCCGACGATGGCTACGGCAAGAACGAGTTTGTCGAGACCACGCGTCCGCTCGTCGTGGTCACCGCTCCCGGCCCCGGTTCAGGCAAGCTCGCCACTTGCCTCTCGCAGCTCTATCACGAGCACAAGCACGGCACCGCCGCCGGCTACGCCAAGTTCGAGACTTTCCCGGTCTGGAATCTGCCCCTCACGCATCCGGTCAACATCGCCTATGAGGCAGCAACGGCCGATCTCGACGATGCCAATATCATCGACTCCTTCCACTTGGAGGCCTACAACAAGACCACGGTCAACTACAACCGCGACGTCGAGGCCTTCCCGGTGGTCCGTGCTCTGATGGAAAAGATCCTGGGCAAGAGCCCCTATCAGAGTCCTACGGACATGGGCGTCAATATGGTCGGCTTTGCCATCACCGATGACGATGCCTGCCGCGACGCTTCCAAGATGGAGATCGTCCGCCGCTACTTTACCGCGGTCGAAAATGTGCGCCGTACCGGCGTGGGCGATGAGCAAGTCGACCGTCTCAAGATTATTATGAAGAAAGCCGGCATCGATAAGAACTACTCACCGGCGCGCTCGGCGGCCCTCACCAGGGAGCAGCTCACGGGCGGTCCCGTGGGTGCCATGGTCATGCCCGATGGTTCCGTGGTGACCGGTAAGACCTCTACGCGCCTGGGCGCCGCAAGTTCGCTCATTATGAACGCCCTCAAGCATGTCTCGGGCGTCGACCTTGAGCTCGAGGTCATTAGCGATGAGGCGATCGAGCCCATCAGCAAGCTCAAGACGCATTTCCTGGGCAGCAAAAACCCGCGCCTCCACACCGACGAGACGCTTATGGCGTTGTCGATCACCTCGGCCACGAGTGAGACGGCCGCTCGCGTCCTTTCGGGTCTGGAGCAGTTGCGCGGTTGCGATGCCTTCTTTAGCGTGATCATCTCGCCGACGGACGAGACGGTACTGCGCAAACTGGGTATCAACGTGTGCTGCGAGCCCAAGTTTGAGCGCCGCGGTTTCTTCCATCGCTAAGTTTGAAGCACCGCGGTAATTGCATTGCATTTTGGCCGTATCGGGTTAGCGCCCGGTACGGCTTTTTAATCAACAAAGCGCCTATTTCGGCGAAAAATAGCTGTTTACCTGCCTGGAAACAATTTGAGCGGTATACAATAACCGTAACTGTTTCATCCTTAGCGGGATGCCGCATGATGGATATTACCTGCCATCGTGAGGTGTGTCGGTCGCGCACGGCGCGTTAGATGCTCGTGCTCGGTTTGAGGAGGCTGCTATGGCGGGCAAGGGTCGTGCGAGTGTCAACGATATGAAGCGTGTCGAGGTGCTGGTGTTGATGGAGATCGACCAGCAAACTGAAGACAATGGCGGGCCGTATGGTTTCTCGCGCAAAACGCTTGCCGAGCGCGTGGGGGTTTCGCCGTATCGTGCCCGCGCCGCAATCGATCGCTTGGATTCCGAAGGCATGATCGATGTCGTCTCGCGTTATAGCGACGACGGCGGTCAGCTTGCAAATGGCATTTGCCTCACCGAACGTGGCGAATGGTATCTTGAGGGCGTCCGTACCGGCATGCTCGTTCAAGAAATGCTTGAGGACGCGGTTGCTGATCGATAGCAGCATGTAACCCTTGCCATAGCGACGCCGCCTGGGAAACCGGGCGGCGTTTTGTTTCAAGATTGAGAAATGCAATCGCACGCGAGAAAAATTGCGAACGGTCCGCGGCGCGAGTATTACAATGAAGACCCGTAAGATGTGGATAAACAACTTCTACGGGAAGCGCAGGTAACTCAATATGACCAAGCATGTGTTCGTAACCGGTGGCGTGGTTTCGTCCCTGGGCAAGGGTATCACCGCGGCCTCGCTGGGCCGTCTGCTCAAGTCGCGTGGCTACAAAGTAACGATGCAGAAGGCCGACCCGTATCTGAACGTCGACCCCGGTACCATGAGCCCGTTCCAGCATGGTGAGGTCTTCGTTACCGAGGATGGTTACGAGTCCGACCTGGACCTGGGTCATTACGAGCGCTTTATTGATGAGAACCTGACCCGCGATTCCAACTTTACGACCGGTGCCATCTACAAAAGCCTAATCGCCCGTGAGCGTCGCGGCGACTTTTTGGGCGGTACCGTGCAGGTGATTCCCCACGTCACCAATGCCATTAAGGACAAGTTCCGCCGCATCGAGGAGCAGACCGGCTCCGATGTAGTCATCACCGAGCTGGGCGGCACGATCGGCGACATCGAGTCCCAACCGTTTGTCGAGGCCATCCGTCAGTACCGCAAGGAGGCCGGCCCCGAGAACGTCTGCTACATCCACGTGTCGCTCGTTCCCTATATCGCCGCCGCCCACGAGGTCAAGACCAAGCCCACGCAGCATTCCGTCAAGGAGCTCCGCAGCTTTGGCATCCAGCCCGATATCATCGTGCTGCGCTCCGACCACCATATCGATGACGCTATCCGCGGAAAGATCGCAAGCTTCTGCGACGTCGACACCGATTGTGTCTTTACCAACGAGGACTGCGCGAGCATTTACGATGTTCCGCAGCTGCTTGCCGAGCAGGACTTTGACCTGCGCATTTGCGAGCGCCTGGGTCTGGACCCGCGTGAGCGCGACATGAGCGAGTGGAACGAGTTCCTGCGCAAACAGAATCACGCCAACCATCACGCCGACAAGGTGAAGATCGCTGTCGTGGGCAAGTACACGCAGCTGCCCGATGCGTACCTGTCGGTTATCGAGGCCCTGCACCATGCGGGCGTCTTCTACGATCGCCATGTGGACGTCCAGCTAGTCGACGGCGAGAGCCTCGACGAGCAGAATGTCTCCGAGGTTCTGGGCGACGCCTCGGGCATCCTGGTCCCCGGCGGCTTTGGCAAGCGCGCCCTGGAGGGCAAGATCCTCGCGGCCGAGTTTGCCCGTGAGCACAAGATTCCGTATCTGGGCATTTGCCTGGGTATGCAGGTGGCCGTGTGCGAGTTCGCCCGCAACGTCGTCGGCCTTGCCGGCGCCAGCTCCTCCGAGTTCGATCCGGACGGCCCGTTTAGCGTCATCGATCTGATGAGCTCGCAGGAGGACGTGACCGAGAAGGGCGGCACCATGCGCCTGGGCGCCTATCCGTGTAAGCTCGCCGCCGATACCCTTGCTCGCGAGGCATATGGCGAGGAGCTCGTCTACGAGCGTCACCGTCATCGCTTTGAGTTCAACAACGCCTTCCGTGACCAGCTCGAGGACGCCGGCTTGGTTATCTCGGGTCTGTCGCCCGACGAGCGCCTGGTCGAGATGGTCGAGCTGCCGCGCGACGTGCATCCGTGGTATGTGGCAACCCAGGCTCATCCCGAGTTCAAGAGCCGCCCGACCAACCCGCAGCCGCTGTTCCGCGAGTTCGTGCGCGCTTCGATCGGCCAGCACGAGGGTGTCGACCGTCTGCAGGTGACGCCCATGAACCTCGCTACGGACTAAGGGTGCCGGCGAATAAGGAACATACCGAAGCTACTCCCTCGTCGCTCGCCGTGGCGGCGGGGGAGTATCTCGATTACCTCGCGGTCGAGCGGGGTTTGGCGCGCAACACGATTGCGGCCTATCGTCGTGACCTGACGACGTACTGCGCCTATCTGGAGCGGGCGGGTATTGTGTCTTTTGAAGAGGTGACCCGTCAGGTCGTGGAGGGCTTTGTCGCCGACCGTCGCGATGGGGGCTATTCGGATGCCTCGGTGGAGCGTGCGCTTGCGGCCGTGAAGGGCCTGCATGCCTTTTTGGTGCGCGATGGGGCTGTGGCCCAAAATCCAACGGCGGCGTTGCGCCTGCCTAAAAAGGCTGAGCGTTTGCCGGAGTATCTATCGGTGGAGGATGTCTCGGCGCTGCTCGATCAAGATTTCCCCGAGGGCGAGATGGGCTTGCGCGACCATGCCATCTTGGAAGTGCTCTACGGATGCGGTTTGCGTGTGAGCGAGTTGGTGGGGCTCGATGTGGGCGATATCCATATCGACGATGGCTTTGTGCTCGTTCGCGGTAAGGGCTCGAAGGAACGCCTGTCCCCGCTGGTGGGAAGCGCGGCGCGAGCTCTGGCGCTTTATGTAACCGAGGGGCGTTCTCGCTTGGCGGCCCATGCCCGCGGAACCGAGACCTCGGCGGTCTTTTTAAATAAGAACGGCCGCCGTCTGTCGCGCCAGGGCATCCATGCCATCTGTGAGCGCTACGGGCGCCAGGTGGGACTGGTGGGGCTCCATCCCCATACGCTGCGTCACTCCTTTGCCACCCATATGCTTGCGGGCGGCGCAGACCTCCGTGTGCTACAGGAGATCTTGGGACATGCCGATATATCGACCACGCAGGTCTACACGCATGTCGATCGTACGCAACTGACCGAGGTCTATTTGGCGGCGCACCCGCTGGCACATCGTTAACACATCGCTGACCTGCATATTTATAGGTATTTGGGGACGGGCTCCAGATTGCCGCGGCGTGCTTTTGCGCGCGCATGGGCAATCTGGGGCCCGTCCCATTTTTCGCCACTTGGCGTCGCGGTGGTGGGCCGCACGTGCCTTGGGTGGGGGAGTTTGGGGGCGATGTGAACGGCATGTAAAGGGACGTAAAAATCGCCTCAAGGTCAACTTGAAGGTTGAGGTTCGCGGGTGTGGTTCTACAGGTGGCATCACGCCTTTGCTGAAAACACAACATATTGTGTTTTCGAACATATGCTTGGGGGTGTTTTGCAACTGTCTCTTATACACATCTGACGCTGCCGACGAC
>URSP01000014.1:0-26946 GCA_900550515.1 uncultured Collinsella sp.
GAGATCTAGTACGGTCTCGTGGGCTCGGAGATGTGTATAAGAGACAGGCATGAAAAAGCGCCGTGCGGAGCTAAAAAACGCCATCGGCTAGCGTGCCATTTTCGTTCCCCAAGGGCACTCATTGGGGACAGACTTAAATGAGTGGCCAAAGAGCCCCGTCAAGTTGCGGTGGAATAGTTCTTGTTTTTCGGCTTATGCCGCCCAAACAGGAACTATTTCACCGCAACTGCGTTTTGGGTAGAGATGTGCAACAGAATCTGTGCAAATGCATAGAAACGCTTGTGGTTTCTTTAAAGACACCTTAATCGCCGCTGAATATCTTTGGAAAGAAATGCCTGCTCGGTATCATGCTGCTCGTATATAAACGGTGGCAGTCAGGAGACCACGTGCGAAACATCGCATCGCGGGACGAGTATGTGCCGCAGCATGGCAGCAGATATAAGACGAAGGGCACGTCTTCGCGTGGCCTTGCCGGCGCTCGCATCCGCGTGAGGAAGATTGCCGCCATTGGGATGCTAACGTCGGCGGTTATTATCCTCGGAATTACCGCCAAAACCTACGCGTCGGAGCGAATGGCACACTCAGATGCGTCAATGGTACAGACGCAAAACAAAAAGGTCTCTGAATCTAAAGTCACCGCAAGTCAAACCCTGTCGACAGCGAACCTCAAGACGGGGCTTTCGAAGGCGGACTTTAACGAAATTCCCTCAGGCGATACCGTGCAGACCTTCTCACTGGTTGATGACCAGATCCTCGCCCTGGAGGATGAGAACCTCGCCGCACTCCAGAATGCGCTTGACCAGGCGCAGGAGCTGGGCGATGTGGGCGTGGTGTTTTACGACCTGTCGAGCGGTAAGGGCGTGACGTATAACGCTGATGTCGAGGTGTACGGTGCGAGTAGCTACAAGGCACTCTATGCGTTGTACATTTGCGAATCTCTGGTCGAGACGGGCCAGGTTTCACTCGATGACTCCCTTGGCACCTATGGTGGCTACAACATGGGTTGGCAGACGGTACGCGACTTGATCGAGGCTGCGGTCGTTTATTCAGACAACGATTCGTTTATTGCGTGACGTGCGGCGTTTGACCGTGTCGGTTACGAGGATTGGATTGTCGGTCTTGGCATCGATTACGATACGGCACTGGATCCGATGAGTGATTTTCCGACCTACTGCCCGCGCACTTCTGCGAGGTTATGGCGTGAGATGAGCGAGTATCTGAGCATGGATACCGAGACTTCACAGTGGTTGTCGGGCCTTCTGACATCAACATCGCGCTCGTTTATTCGCGATGGCATTGCGGACGAGCAGGTTTTGGTGCGCAACAAGGCAGGCTGGATTAGCGAGGATGGTTACTATTCGACATGCGATGCAGGCCTCATCGACATCGATGGCCGTACCTATGTCATGAGCGTCATGACATCGATGCCATGGAGTGACCGTTCGAGCGAGGTTACGGCCGCGATTGCAAAGGCTCTGTTTGATACGCGAGCTGCACTGGCTTAGCGTGTTCGTTTGACGAGGTCAAACAAAATGCTGGTACCATACCGTGGTTGAGAATTTCGAATAGGTTTGGGGAATGGCATGGCTACCATTGCGATTATCGGTGCGCTCGAAAAAGAGATCATGCAGATTAAGGAAGAGCTGAGCGACGTTTGCGAGGCACGGGAGGCAGGCTTGACCGTTGTGAGCGGTGAGCTCGACGGCCTGACAGTTGTCGCCACAACGGCGGGCATGGGCACGGTGAACGCCGCCGCTGCAACACAGCACCTCATTAGCAAGTATGCTCCGCAGGCTGTTGTGTTTTCGGGCATTGCGGGCGGTTTGAACCCCAAGCTCCATATCGACGACGTGGTCATTGGCAAACGCCTACGCTATCTGGATACCGATACCGCGCTTATCGCCGAGTCCGCACCGGGGCTTGAGGAGTTTGGCTCGACGCCCGCGCTGGTCGATATTGCCGCCGACGTGCTTGCTGAGCGTGGGTTTGTTGACGCTTCGACAAATGCAGTCGCTTCGAATGAGGGCACCAAGCAGTTCCTGGTCGGCACGATTGCCACGGGTAACCGCTTTGTGACGGGCGCCACCATGCGCAACGACGCTATCGAGGCGACGCATGCCGATTGTGTCGGCATGGAGGGCGCGGCAATTGCCCATGTCGCAACCAAAAATGGTGTCGATTGCCTGGTGTTGCGCGCTATCAGCGATAATTGTGACGAGGCGTACGATGCAATTTGCGAGCGCGAGTTCGATCTGTTCGAGTACGCGCGTGTCGCAAGTGACATCACGCTCGATATCGTCCGCCGCATTGCCGCTGCGCAATAGCGCGTCTATTTGTAAGAACCTACGACCAAGGAGTGTCCATGGCCGATTCCATTAACTATCAGCTTGCCAAGTTCGTTGCCAGCTACGGCAAGGTTTCGCAGATTCCCGAGTCCACCTGCCCTGAGGTGAGCTTCGTCGGCCGCTCCAACGTGGGCAAGTCCTCCATCATGAACAAGCTATTTGGCCGCAAGAACCTGGTCAAGGTTTCCAGTACGCCGGGCAAGACGAGCAACATCAACTTCTTTGAGGCCGACGACGTGCACTTTGTGGACCTGCCGGGCTACGGTTTTGCCCGCCGTTCCAAGGCTGAGCGCGACCGTTGGGCTGAGCTTATTGGCGACTTCTTCGACTCCGAGCGCAGCTTTAACTTGGTGGTCTCGCTGGTGGACATTCGTCACGACCCCAGCAAGCTCGACCACGACATGATCGACTACCTACAGGGCAACGAGTTCAACTTTATCGTTTGCCTCACCAAAGCCGACAAGCTCAGCCGCACCCAGCAGGCCCGCCAGGCAGCAGCCATCAAAAAGCAGCTCAACGTTCCGGCCGAGAACGTGATCATCACAAGCTCCCAGACCGGTACCGGCATCGACGAACTCAAAAAGCGCATCGCCGAGGCTTGCCTCTAATCAGGCCTAACCTTTCAAAAGCCCCTATCTGTATCACCTCAGTGATAGTTTTTTAGGAGACCTAGGTATCCAATACGCGCTTATGAGTGAGCGTGCGTTTTCAGCGATTACATTCTGCGATTGGAGGCAGGCTTTGGGATTTGAGTATTATCCCAAACGCTTTGGGCGAGAGCAGAACGCGCGGCGCAAGTACCTGGAAACTGTGAATGGATTCGACTCTGAGGGTGTCTACATTAGGGATTTAATGACAGGGAGGGTTGATTTAGATGATCCAAGAGTTGACGAATTGTGGACCGAGTAGAACATATCCCGTCTACTACCTCGAGGATGCAATGAACAACCTCGGCGACTGCTTTGACTATGCCGTTAACGATTATGGAGCAGAAGGATCAGAAGTCGCTGAACTCTTTTGCCTGAGCGGCGTAGCTCGCGAGTTTGAGCGCGGCAACGCATGGGTAGTGTCGGGAAAATCGGGCGTTGAACTATTTGCGCTCATCTCCGAAAGATCTGGTTACCAAACAGGGTCGATGCCAGATCGGACCTACCGATTTGAGAAGACACCAGAATATTGGACGGGCTGGATACTGGCATATTTGCAGTGGCGCCTAGGGGAATCGTTCGAAGATCTGCTTCATGTTGTTCCATTTGATGCGCTGCGAAACCTGTACTACCCCTGGCATGAGGCCTCGGAGGAGCGCGTGGCTCGTCTCGTCTGCGATATGGCGAAAAAAGCGTCCAGGCAAACCAAACTTGCGTTAGCAAGAAAGAGGCTCAAGAAAACCCAACAAGATCTGGCATACGAATCGGGTGCGTCACTCCGCTCAATCCAAATGTACGAGCAACGCCAACGAAACATCAACGAAGCCTCGGTAACAAGCGTGCGAGCCATAGCAAAAGCCCTCCACTGCAACATCGAAGATCTCCTAGAACCAGTTTTCGAATACAAAGAAACCAGCGCAGCGTAAACCAATATATTGCCAAGGTTTGTATCTAGTAAGCGCTCCTTACCAGCAAGAGTCCCTACCAATAGATAGCGGCTTAAAGGGCCGAAATCGTATGAATGGCATTGCGACTTCCAAATGGGTGACTGCTGCTTGAAAAGCTATAGAAATAGGGGCCGATTTAACGGCCCCAAGCATCGCATAAATGGCATATACGTTTTATCAACTATTTCTTGTTTTTAACCCATTTGCAGATACGCCAAATAAGCACTCCGACGAGAACCCAAACGAGAGCGATCATAATGTCTGAGCGTGCAGGAATTGGGATCATTGAACTTCCTCAATTGATGTGAGTCTAGTTTGCATAGGTGTGGAGCGTGCTGCCTTCCATGGTCGCTTGCAACACGGCGATACCGGACGTCATCCCCATCGATTCATAGTTGAGTCGATATGTCGCCTGTTTCGAGTTCCATATAAAGGACTCGTTAGTTACCGTACAGCCGATAGTCGTATAGTTTTGTCCCCAAGCGCTGGTAATGAGCGAGTTCGCTATCTTGATCTTGAATTCGCGATAAATAAAAGGACTGTTGTAATAGATAGTCCAAGTTCCAGATGCGTTGTTGTAGTAACTGTCCCATATTAGGCTGGGTTCATTGGTTTTTTTAATTCCTATTACTGCAACGGTCCCATCCTTAAGCTTGATTTGATGAGACTGCTCGGGACCTTTCGTTAAATCAAAATCTTGGGTTGCGCCAGAAATTGCGACAGCATCGCTTTCTGCAGCATAAGCAGTCGAAGGGCTAAACGAGAAACATAAAGGTATTATCAAAAGTATCGAGAGGAAAAACGAAGCTTTGAGTGTGCGTAACACTTTGACCACCTCCATACTGCGATGCCTAGTTAAATAGTAGCATAGATTAACAGTTTATTATGTAACCTAAAAAGCCCCTATCTGCCCGGCGCCCCTTCAAAGCGTGGGTCCCTGTAGACATCCTCAGCAAGGTAAACGCAGGGATGGTCGGGGTGTTCCCCTCAAAATTATTCCGCAGCGCGAAGGCCTCTCGTCTGTGGCTCCGTTGGAGCACAAGATTAAATCAGCGAATGCGATTATCCTGTCGAGGCTGCGCAGGTCCCCTTGGGGCTTCCCCTGAAAACAATCCGCAGATCGAATTGCCCCGTCGCGCGAAGCGCACGACGGGGCAATTCATGATCGAGGACGTTTTCAGGGGAAGCCCCAAGGGGACCGGTGAGAGCAATGAGGCAGGGCGCTACAGGTACTCGATTTGAGCGCCCTCGGTGTCGCACGTGAGGATATGCGTATCACACTTAGGGAACTGCTCGCGCAGCTTGACCTGCAGGAATTTTGCCACGATGGTGTCGTCGGTCACAGCCATAAGGGTCGAGCCCGAACCGCTGATCCAGATGGTCTTGGCGCCGCCGTTAAGGCAGGTATCGCGCACGGCGTTGTAGTCGGGAATCAGGCGGCGACGATAGGGCTCCTGAATGCGGTCGTCATTAGCGGCGGCAATCAGGTCCAGGTCACCAGTCTCCAAACCGCGCGTCATGCCGGCGATGCGGCCCATCTGCCACACGGCGGTGGAGAGCGGAATCTCCTGCGGCACGACCTTGCGCGCCTCACTCGTGTGTACCTCGTAAGGTGGAATCACGGTAATAAAACGCAAGCGATCGCTCACCTCGTAGCGCAGACACTGGGGGAGCGAATCGGTCGGCGTAAAGGAGCAGACGGCACCGCCCAGGATAGCGGGGGCGACGTTATCGGGATGGCCCTCGACCTCGGTGGCAATGCGGACGAGCTCGGCACGGTCGACGGTGTGGCCTGTCAGCGCGGCGGCGGCCATAATGCCGGCGACGACACAGGTGGAGCTGGAGCCCAGGCCGCGGGCGACGGGAACGTCAGTCTGAATGTCGATGGCGACGGGGAAGGCCGGCTCGCCCCATGCGGCCAGTGCATCGACAAAGCTAACGTAGACCAGGTTGTTCTCGTTTTGGAATTCCTCGGGGCAGCCCGTGATGGTGAGCTTGTCGGCGCGCTCGAAGGTGAAGTGCGAGTAGAGGCTGACGGCCATGCCGAGGGTGTCGTAGCCGATGCCTAGGTTGGCGCTGGTGGCGGGGACGGTGATCTTGATCATGGGAATCTCCTGGGCGGTCTGCCTGTTTAGTTCGCTGCTCGGGCAGTCCTGGCTCGCTCGGAAAGCACATTAAGTGCTTTCCGGCTCGTGCGGAACTCGCGACGAACTAAACAGGCAGACCCGCATGTCAGTTCGTCATCATCCCGGTGGGTATCTGATAAAAGAAGGTGCGCCGGCTTTCGCCGGCGCTTAATAAGGGGTTTAGTTGGAAGCCATCTTTTTTGCTGCAGACTCTACGTAGCTGGCCATGTCGGCTACGTCGCAGACGTCTTCGAAGCGGACGGGCTTGGACTCGAGCTCGGCGAGTTGGACCGGGGCAACCGTGTTGGTTGCCTGCTCGAGCACGCGCATGGCCTCAAAGTCGTCCTCGGGAACGTCGAGCTCCAGGGCGTCGCAGCAGGCGCGCGGGAACTTGTAGGGGCTGGCGGTCGAAAGCAGCACGCGGGCCTTGGCGCCCTCGGCGGGAGCGACCTGCTCAAAGACGTGATAGCCGCAAGCGGTGTGCGGGTCGATCACGTAGCCGTTCGCATCCCAGCAGCTCTTGATGGCGGCGCGGACCTCGTCCTCGCTGGCCCAGCCGCAGCCAAAGACGCTCTGAATCTTTGCCAGCAGGTCGGCGGGAACCTCGTAGCGACCAGTCTGTGCCAGCTGCTCCATAAGGTCGGCAACAAGCTCGTAGTCGCCATCGGACAGGAAGTACAGCATGCGCTCCAGGTTAGAGCTGATGAGGATGTCCATCGATGGCGAGATGGTCGTGAAGAACGGGCGGTTGCGGTCGTAGACGCCGGTGGTCAGGAAGTCAGCAAGAACGTTGTTCTTGTCGCTCGCGACGATGAGCTTGGCGACGGGCAGGCCCATGCGCTTGGCATAGTAACCGGCCAGGATATCGCCAAAGTTACCGGTCGGTACGCAGAACTCCACGGCGTCGCCAGCTTCGATGGCGCCGGCGCGAAGCAGCTGCGCATAGGCGGCAAAGTAGTAGACGACTTGCGGCACCAGGCGGCCGACGTTGATGGAGTTGGCACTCGAAAGTACCGTGCCGGCGGCCTCCAGACGCTCGGCAAGCTCCTTATCGGCAAAGATGCGCTTGACGGCACTCTGGGCGTCATCGAAGTTGCCGCGGATGCCGCAGACGGCGACGTTATCGCCCTCCTGTGTGGACATCTGCAGGTTCTGGACGCGGCTGACCTTGCCCTCGGGATAAAAGACGGTGATGCCCGTGCCCGGGGCGTCGGCAAAACCGGCGAGTGCTGCCTTGCCCGTGTCGCCCGACGTGGCGGTGACGATCATGATGCGCTCGGCGCTACCGTCCTTGGCGGAGGTGCGGGCCATGAGGCGGGGGAGCATCTGCAGGGCGACGTCCTTAAAGGCACTCGTGGGGCCGCCAAAGAGCTCCATCACATAGGTCTGAGGGGCGTCAGCGCCCGGCGCAGCGTCGAGTTTGACGAGCGGCGTAACCTCTTCACCCGCGAACGTGCCGCGGTATGCCTCGTCGACACACGCCGAAATTTCTTCGTCCGTGTAATCGTTCAGTAACATTCCCAACACATTTTGAGCGATTTCAAAGTACGATTTATCAGCAAGCGAGCTGATATCGACCTGCTGGGTGCCAAGCTCGTCCGAGACAAACAAACCCCCGTCGGGAGCGATGCCGGTGCGGATTGCCACCTTACTTGAGCATGATAAAGTGCGTCCTCGTGTACTATGATAAGTTCCCATATAACAGTGCTCCTCGGATACCTTGGTCCCAATCGGTGAACCCATGGTATCAGAGCACGCAAAACAGGTTTGCAGAGGCTTTTAGAAAGGTAACCTCCACGCCATGATAAAAATTGCCAAATTTGGCGGCTCGTCGGTCGCCGACGCCGAACACTTCAAGAAGATCAAGGCCATCGTCGATGCCGATCCGGCCCGCCGTTTTGTGGTGGTTTCCGCCTGCGGTCGCCGCTTTAAGGGCGACACCAAGGTGACCGACCTGCTCTACCTGGTTAACGCTCACGTTAAGTATCATGTGTCGTGTGAGGAGCTGCTCGAGGACATTGGCCAGCGCTATTTTGATATCGCTGACGAGCTGGAGCTCACCTATCCCATCCGCGAGGAGTTCGCAGCCTTTGCCGAGCGCGCCCGCTCGGGCGGCTACTCCACCGAGGAGCTTGTGAGCCGCGGCGAGTACTTCACCGCTCGCCTGATGTCCGAGTACCTGGACCTGCCGTTCCTGGACGCCGCGACGGTTGTGGCGTTCCATCACGACGGTACGCTCAGCATGAACCGCACCTCCGAGTTGGTGCAGGAGTACGGCCAGCAGGGCGGCTTTGTTATGCCCGGTTTCTACGGCGCGACGCGTGAGGGCCAGATCAAGCTGCTTGATCGTGGCGGTGGCGATATCTCGGGCTCGATTCTGGCCAAGTGCCTTGGCGCCGATCTGTACGAGAACTGGACCGACGTTTCGGGCTTCTATTCTGCCGATCCGCGTATTGTTCCCGAGGCTCAGCCCATTGCGCGCGTTACCTACGAGGAGCTGCGCGAGCTTTCGTACATGGGCGCAAGCGTCCTGCACGAGGAGGCCGTTTTCCCCGTGCGCGAGGCAGGCATTCCGCTGGTCATCAAAAACACCAATGCGCCGCAGGACCCCGGCACCATCATTAGCGAGACGGCTGACGAGGGCGAGGCGGAGCCCATCATTACCGGCGTGACTGGCAAGCGCGGCTTTGTCGCCATCAATGTGGCCCGCGACCGCACCAAGCCCCGTGTCGGCTTTATGCGCCGCGCGCTTTCGGTCTTCGAGCGCTATGACGTTTCCGTTGAGCACATGCCCACCGGTGTCGACCGCTTTGGCGCCGTGGTGCAGGAGCAGGACGTTCACGATTCGCTGTACTCGCTTGTGAGCGACATTCAGCAGGAGGTCGAGCCGCTCGAGATCGAGGTCGTCGAGGGCCTGGCGCTTATCGCTACCGTCGGCCGCAACCTGCGTGGTCGTGCCGGCATCTCGGGCCATCTGTTTGGCATGCTTGGCCAGGCCGGCGTGAGCGTGCGTATGATTTCGCAGAGCTGCGACGAGATCAACATCATTATCGGTGTCGAGGAGAAGGACTTCGACCTTGCGATTCAGACCATTTACCGTGCCTTCTCCGACGAGAACGGCATTGTGAAGGTCTCCGACCTGGAAGCTCCCGCGCCGGCCGATCCCGCCCTGGCCGCGCTCCACAAGTAGCCGCTATCTCGCTAGATTATTGGGACAAGTGCCAAAAATCTAGCGCGGGGCGTTTCGTTTCGGTTTCGTTTCGACGGGGCGGGTTTCGTGCCTGCCCCGTTCTTGTATACACTGGCAACAATAATCGGCCTGCTCGGCGTGCGGGCAAAAGCCACAACCTTTAAAGGGGGAAGCATGAAACAGTACACGGTTGCTATTTTGGGCGCGACGGGAGCCGTGGGCACCCAGATGCTTGAGTGCCTCAACGAGCAGGAGTTTCCGGTCGGTAAGCTCAAGCTGCTGGCGAGCGCGCGCTCTGCGGGCAAAACCGTCGAGTTCCGCGGCGAGCAGATCGTGATCGAAGAGGCTTGCCCCGAGGCCTTTGAGGGCTGTGATATTGTACTCGGAGCCGCCGGCGACGATATCGCCAAGGAGCTGCTGCCCGAGGCCGTCAAGCGCGGCGCCGTCGTGGTCGACAACAGCCATGCCTTCCGCATGGATCCCGAGGTGCCGCTGGTTGTGCCCGAGATCAATGCCGACGATATCAAGTGGCATCACGGCCTTATTGCCAATCCCAACTGCGCGACTATCATCGGCCTGGTTCCCACGTGGCCGCTGCATCAGCTCGCTGGCGTGAAGCGCATGATCGTCTCGACGTATCAGGCGGCTTCGGGTGCCGGCGCTCCCGGTATGGCCGAGCTCGAGGCTCAGCTGGCCGCCCTGGGCCGCGGCGAGGAGATTCCCGAGCCGCGCGCGTTTGCCGCCCAGCTGGCGAGCAACCTGATTCCGCAGATTGGCGGCGTCAAGGAGGAGGGCTTTACCTCCGAGGAAATGAAGCTGCAAAACGAGGGCCGCAAGATCATGCATCTGTCCGAACTGCGCGTGAACTGCACCTGCGTGCGCGTGCCCGTGCTGCGTTCGCACTCCGAGAGCATCACGCTCGAGTTCGAGCGTGACATTACGGTTGACGAGGCCCGTGCTGCGCTGGCTGCCGCTCCCGGCGTCAAGCTGGTTGACGATATGGCTGCCGAGGATGCACACGACCGCTTCCCCATGCCGATGGACACGTCCGACCAGGACCTGATTTGGGTCGGTCGCGTGCGCCGCGACATCTCGAACCCCGAGGCCGCGCGCGGTATCACCTTCTGGTGCTGCGGCGACCAAATCCGTAAGGGCGCGGCAACCAACGCCGTCCAGATCGCTAAGCTGCTCTGCGAGTAGGTTGACCTGTCCGGCGGGGCCGGGCTTAGTTTTCAGAACGTCCTCGACCATGTGTGGCGCCTTGTCCTGCTCCTTCGGAGCCGCGGACAAGGCGCCACACTGGTCTGCGGAGTGTTCTGAAAACTGAGCCCGGCCCCGCCTGCGGTGACTCGGCTGCGAGCGGCCTGCGATGGGGTCGTTGTTGGTTGGGGCCGCTGGGCTGATGTGGGGGGCACGTGGCTGTTGCGGGCCCTAGTCCCGGCGGCGGCCCCGGCGCTTTGCGCCTGCCGCCTTGGGGGACTGTGGGGTCGATTGGGGTTGTCTGCACAATTCGCGGTATTATGTTGCGGAGTTTTGAAAGGAGCCGCTGGTGGTCACGACGACGTTTGCTTCGCCTTTGGGCGAAATCTTGCTTGCCGCTGATGGCCGCGGTCTGACGGGGCTTTGGTTTGAGGGGCAGGAGCATTTTGGCTCCACGCTTCTCAAAGAAGATCCCGAACATGTTGAAGGCGCCGATGCAGTTTCTGGTGCTGTCGGCATGTCGTCGGTGAGTCCTGCAAATGGTGCGGCGTCTTCGGTGCTTGAGCGTTCATGGGCTTGGCTGAATGCTTATTATGCAGGGCAGGAACCTCAGTTTACGCCGCCGTTGCATTTGATTGGCACGGCGTTTCAGCGTGAAGTTTGGTACGAGCTGCTTTCTATTCCGCGTGGCGAGGTCGCTACGTATGGCGAGATCGCCCAGCGTGTTGCGGCTCGACATCGTGTACCGGGAAACGAGGACCCCGTTGTGTCTCCTCGTGCAGTGGGGGCTGCGGTCGCTCGCAACCCTGTTTCGATTATCGTGCCGTGCCATCGCGTGGTTGCCGCCGATGGTTCGCTTAACGGATATGCCGGCGGGCTTGATCGCAAGGAGTGGCTGCTTCGGCTTGAGGGCGCCTACGAAGAGTAACGCTCGAGCACTTTGCATAACTAGGACGCCGTGAAAGGACGAGTCACTGTCCCCTCGCGCCCGGCATGCGTCAAAGCGCTCGACACGTGCGCCTTAAGTTTGGCTAAGCCACATCCTGCGTATTTAAAAACGCGCAGCTTGAGCTGCTAAGGCTGCGCTAAGGCAGCTTTCGGTGCGCTATTATCGGCAGTATCGAAACCCGTATAGCCGTGCGCCAAAGGAACAACTATGAAGCTGATGCTTGCCGAGGACGAACCCGGCCTCTCCCGCGCCCTCACCGCGATTCTTCAACATAGCGACTACGAGGTCGACACCGCCCTCGACGGTCTGACGGCGCTCGAATATCTACTCGCCAACGACTATGACGCCGCAATCCTGGACATCATGATGCCCGGCATGGATGGCATCGAGGTGCTCAAGCGCGCGCGTGCCGCCGGCAAGCGATTGCCCATCATCATGCTCACGGCCAAAAGCGAGGTGTCCGATAAGGTCGAGGGTCTGGATGCTGGTGCCAACGATTACCTGACTAAGCCGTTTGCCGCCAAGGAGCTGCTCGCACGTATTCGTGCCATGACGCGCGCCGCGACGGCAATTGACGCCACGACGCTCAGCGTGGGCAATGTGCGCCTCGACACGGCATCGTGCACGCTCGTTGGCCCTTTGGGCGAGGAGCATCTGGCCAATCGTGAGTTTCAGCTTATGGAGCTCTTTATGCGCAACGCCGGCACGCGCATGCCCACCGAACGTCTGATGCTCGAGGTTTGGGGTGAGGACGCACCCGAGGGCGCCAACGTGGTGTGGGTCTATATCTCGTACCTGCGCAAAAAGCTGACGGCGCTTGGTGCCAACGTGGCCATCCGAGCGTCGCGTAATCAGGGATATTCGCTTGAGGTTGTCGAGGAAAGCGAGCAGGCGTGAGCGTACGCACGTGGTGCAAGCGCATGATGGAGCGGTTTCACGCCGCCTCGAGTAGTACGGGGCGGGCAAATTCTGTTGACGCGTTGGGCCGCCGCCTGCGTCGAAAGTTTATCCTCGTTGCCATGGGCGCCGTAACTGTGGTGCTCACGCTCATCATCGCCGGCATCAACATCGTCAATTATTCGCATGTCTGCAAGATGGCCGACACTCGCCTGGACTATATTCTGGCGGGCAAGGACGGTATCGATTGGAGGGACGAGCCTAAGGACGATCCCGGCCAGGATGCGGTTGCCGGCAAGGTTGCTACTGGTAACCAGGCGGCTGTTCGCGACGGGCGTTTTGAAGGCATGACGGCGGAAGCTCCCTTTGACACGCGCTACTTTACGGTGACGATTGCCGCCGGACAGGTTGCCGATGTCAACACGGCCCGCATTGCCGCGGTGGGTGCCAAGCGCGCCGCCAGTATTGCCGCAAAGTTGCATTCCAAGGGTTGGGTCTCGGGTTTTTCTGGCAATTATCGCTATACGACTGACGTTCAAGACGGTGAGACCATCTATGTGTTCGTGGACTGCTCGCGTGAGCTTGCAAGCTTTCATTCGTTTTTGAGCGCGAGCGTGGCCATCAGCTGCATTGGCTGGTTGGCAGTGCTGGCAATTGTGGCGGGCGCCTCGGGTGCGGTGATTCGGCCGATGGTCGAGAGCTACAGCAAGCAAAAGCGCTTTATTACCGATGCGAGCCACGAGATCAAGACGCCGCTGGCTGTGATCGACGCTGCTAACGAGGTACAGGAAATCGAGAGCGGCGAGAGCGAGTGGACGCAGAGCATTCACGAACAGGTTGCACGGTTGACGGCGCTCACGGAGCGTCTGGTGTTTTTGGCTCGCATGGACGAGGGCTCAGCGGGCTTTACCATGACATCGATCGATCTTTCGGAGGCGGTGGACAAGGCGGCGGCGCCGTTTGAGTCGGTGGCGGTTTCGCGCGGCAAGCGTCTGTCGACGTCGATTGCGTGCGGCGTGCGGGCCCATGCCGATGCTGCGGCGGTGGCGCAGGTGGTTGAGCTGCTTCTGGACAACGCCACGCGCTATGCGAGCGAGGGCAGCGTGATTGAGCTAAGCCTGCGTGCCGTTTCGCGCGGTGCGGGCAAAGGCTCGGCCGAGCTTGTCGTATCAAATGCTGTTGATGAGCTGCCCGAGGGTGACCTGGACCGGCTGTTTGACCGCTTCTACCGCGCAGATGTCTCGCGTAACTCCAAGACGGGCGGCTCGGGCGTGGGCCTATCCGTGGTGCGCGCTATTGCCGAGGCCCATGGCGGGAGCGCTTCTGTCTGCGGCCACAGCAACCAGATCACCTTCACCGTTCGCCTCTAAAACCTGCCAAAAAGGGACAGGTTTATTATGGCAGGTTCTATCTGGGGAAACGCCGGCGGGGAAGGCTGTGGACTGATGGTACGTCCCGGCGTGACGCTGCGGAGTGGGACGCACTTTCCTCTTGGGGTGCCTAGCGGAAACTGCATCCCAGTTTGAGGCTTCAGAACGGGACGCAGTTTCCCCTAGGGGATATAAGATGCGGCGGGCCGCGTCAAGATAATTACCGGACGGCCCAGGAGGCGGCTGGTTGGCTGGCTTAAAACCTATCGCGTGAAATGACGCTCCACGCTATTCAGCGCGCTTGATAGGATGACGAACCACAGTCTTAAGTTTCTCCGGTGCACATTTGCGTGGATCGGAGAGATAGATTTCGTGATGTAAACGGGTGTCTGAGAGGTCGGGGACATAGCCCAGCTCGGTCGCGTATTCATGCATAGCGTCTACGGTCGCCGGTTCGTTGTCGTAGGGCCCGGTGTGCATGCATTGAACGCAGAGACCCTCGTCAACTTTAAGCAGTTCGACGGCGGAAAAGTCCAGTTTCTTTTTGGTCGTGGCTTCCGCGACCGCCCAGTCAAAGTCATCTCGGGTGACGAAATCGGGTAGGCGGATGCACGAGATATAGTTGAAATCGTCCTTGCGTACATAATCGATGTCGCCGCTCGGGGAGTCTTGCCACCAGAAGCCCTCGAGCGGCGGTACCACAAAGTCGAAATAGCCCTCGATACTCCTTGAGCCTTTCTTTGACATCTTGACGGTATAGGCGATGCCGTAAAGCAGCGGCAGGGCATTTTGATACTCGCCACCTTCGGTATTTGGGTCGCCCTTTCCGCGAACGGCAACGTAGCTCATAGGCGGGACAGTTACGATACTCGGCTTGCTCGCAGGTCTGTAGAGCTCCTTGCATTCCTTCTTAAAGTCGAACGCCATGTTGGCCGCCTTTCTGCGTATTGGCCTGCTTAGATAGCTGAATCATATCATAGAAACGAACAGCTGTTCGAATTATTTGGCTGACAGATTGAGATGCGTGCGTTGTGTTTGGCGGTCGGCCTGACCCAATCGATGATTTCTCTGCCTCCCCGGCGCCTCATCTATAGCTGCCGTTTCCCCATATAAAACCTGCCAAAATGAACCTGTCCCTTTTTGGTCGGTGCGAAATGGGTAATACTAAAGAGTTATCCGACCAGATGGGAACCGATCGATGGCCTATATCGAATTCAAAGACGTCGTCAAAGCATACGGCGAGGGCGATGCCCGCATTCATGCACTCGACGGCGCGAGTTTTACGGTCGAGCGCGGCGAGCTCGCCATCATTCTGGGTGCTTCGGGTGCCGGCAAGACCACGGCGCTCAACATTCTGGGCGGCATGGATACGGCGACCTCCGGCACCGTGACGGTGGACGGGCGCGACGTGAGCTCCGCCAACGAGGCTCAGCTCGTGGAATACCGCCGCGCCGATGTCGGCTTTGTCTTCCAGTTCTACAATCTGGTCCCCAACCTGACGGCGCTCGAAAATGTTGAGCTTGCGGCGCAAATCTGCCCCGATTCGCTCGATGCCGAGCAAACGCTTTGCCAGGTTGGCTTGGGTGAGCGCCTCGCCAACTTCCCCGCGCAGCTTTCGGGCGGCGAGCAGCAGCGCGTGTCCATTGCCCGCGCGCTGGCAAAGAACCCCAAGCTGCTTTTGTGCGACGAGCCCACGGGCGCACTTGACTATAAAACCGGCAAGCAGATTTTGCAGCTGCTGCAGGACACTTGCCGCAAGCAGGGCATTACGGTCATCATCATCACCCACAACTCCGCGCTGGCGCCCATGGCCGATCGCCTGATCCGCTTTAAGAACGGTCGCGTGGAGAGCGAGACGGTCCAGCAAAATCCCGTGCCTATCGAGACGATCGAGTGGTAGCGCCCATGGACCAAGACCGCCAAAACAGCCTACGCCGCGACGCGCAGAACACGGAGCGCGAGCAGGATTTTACGACCTACCGCACTGCCCAAAGCTCAAACGATATGGTGCCGACGGTTTTTCGCCGTGGCATCTACCGCACAATCCGAGGCAGTCTTAAGCGCTTTTTGTCAATCGTGGTCATCACCGCGCTTGGCGTGAGCGTGATGTGCGGCCTTAAGGCGGGTTGCGAGGACCTGTGTGATTCGGTTGATGCCTACTTCGACCAGCAAAATGTCTATGACATTAACGTGCAGTCGACCTATGGCCTGACTGACGATGATCTCGACGCCATCCAAGAGGTCGATGGCGTCGAGACGGCCGAGGGTATCTATACCGAGACCGCCTATACCGCCGTGGGCACAACGCGCGAGCGCGTGGTCGTGCAGAGTCTCTCCAAGGAGAACATCGATCAGCCGGTGCTCGTGAACGGCGATTTGCCCGAGAGCGCCGATGAGCTCGCGGTGACTTCGAAGTTCCTGAAGGCTTCGGGCAAGAAAATCGGCGATACGGTGAGTTTTGCCGCCAATGACGCGAGCTCGTCCAATCAAAGCGCCAAGGACCAGTTTGCCGCGGGCGATTACACCATTACGGCTGAGGTCCTCGACCCCACTGATGTAAGTTCTGACTCGACAGTCAACGCCTTTCGCGCTGCTTCGGCGGC
Source organism: uncultured Collinsella sp. (assembly GCA_900550515.1). Taxonomy (GTDB): domain Bacteria; phylum Actinomycetota; class Coriobacteriia; order Coriobacteriales; family Coriobacteriaceae; genus Collinsella. The sequence continues at coordinate 16,275 of URSP01000014.1, forward strand.
GGACTATAAGTTCTATGTGAGCGAGGATGCCGCGACATCTTCTTCCTACTCCGCGGTCCACGTGATCGTCGAGGGAGCCAAGAGCCTCAACTCCTATTCGGATGCCTACACGACAAAGATCAACGAGGTCAAAGGCAATATCGAGAAGATCCGCGAGGAGCGCGAGAAGGCGCGCGCTCAGGAGCTGACGGTCGACACGCCGGCAAGCTTGGATGCGGCCGAGCGTCAGACCGCCATGCTCTTTGGGATCGAGCAGGATAACATCAACCGTATGGCCGAGGGCAGCGAGGAGCGCGTCCAGGCTCAGACCGAGTTGGACCAGCGCCGCGCCGCCGCCGACCAGCATTTTGCCGATGCCCGCGCCGAGCTTTCCGATCTGGGCGAATGCACCTGGTACATTCAGGACCGCGGTAACATCGCAAGCTACTCGAGCGTCGAGAGCGACAGTTCTTCGATCGAGGCCATCGCCACGGTTTTCCCATTTATCTTCTTTGTCGTTGCTGTGCTCATCAGTCTTACCACCGCCACGCGCATGGTCGAGGAGGAGCGCACGCTCATCGGCCTGTACAAGGCACTCGGCTATTCGAGCGGGCGTATTCTGTCCAAATACGTGGACTATGCGCTGTGGGCGTGTCTGATTGGCGGCGTGCTCGGCAACATTATCGGATTTGTGGGCCTGCCGCTGTTCCTGTTTACGGTGTTCGACGACATGTATTCACTGCCTCAGATGCTGCTTTCGTACGACATCGTGTCGTCGCTCGTGTCGGTGGCGCTGTTTGCCGTGGGCGTGGTGGGCGCTACGATTATCGCCTGCCGCCACGAGATGGCCGAGACCCCAGCCTCGCTCATGCGTCCCAAGGCGCCGCGTGCCGGCTCGCGCATTCTGCTTGAGCGCATCGGATTTATCTGGCGCCGCATGGGCTTTTTGAACAAGGTGGCAGCACGTAACCTGTTCCGCTACAAAAAGCGTGCCTTTATGACCATCTTCGGTATCGCCGGCTGCACGGCGCTCGTGATCTGCGGTATGGGCATCCGTGACACGTCGGTGGCGCTTTCGCCCAAACAGTACGGGCATATTACGCGCTACGACCTGCTGGCGGTCGCCAATCCCGACGATTTTTCGCAGACGTGCGCGGCATTGGATGAGCGCAGCGCGGTCAATGATTCCAACGTGACCGTGACTTCGACGCTGCCGATTATGACCGACAACGTCACCTTTACATTTGGCGGCAAGAGCGAGACCGTGCAGCTGATCGTGGTGCCCGATGACCGCACGAACGACCTGGACGACTATGTGCGCCTCGAGGACGAGTCCAAAGAGCCGCTGTCTTTGCGTGACGGAGACGTGTATCTGAGCAAAAGTTCACAGCTGGTGCTGGGGATTCAGCCGGGCGATACGGCACACGTCCAGGATTCGTCGCTCAATGTTGCCAAGGTCAAAGTCAGCGACATCTCGCTCAACTATCTGGGCAACACGCTTTACATGACGCAGGGCACCTATGAGCGCTCGTTCGGTCGAAGCGCACGCCTTAACGGCGTCTTTGTGCTGCTTAAGGGTTCGTCGGCCGACCAGATTGCGTTTAGCAAGAATCTTAAGAGTGACGGTTGGCTTACGATTTCGAGTACGGCCGAGCATTGGGAGAACTATGAAGCGAACTTTACAATTATCAATTCCGTCGTGGTGCTCGTGACCTTTATGGCGGCGTGCCTGTCGTTTGTGGTGGTGTTTACGCTGTCCAACACCAACATTTCGGAGCGCGAGCGCGAGCTGGCGACCATCAAGGTGCTGGGCTTCCGCCGTGGCGAGGTGCACCATTACGTCAACAAGGAGACGTTGATCCTCACGGCGATCGGCGCTGCGCTGGGCGTGCCGCTGGGTGGCTTGCTGGCCGAGAGCTTCACGTACATCCTGCAGATGCCGTCGCTGTACTTTGACGTTGAGGTCGAGCCGCTAAGCTACGTGCTCGCCGTGCTGCTTTCCTTTGGCTTTACGATCATCGTCAACCTCGCCACCAACCGAACTCTCAATAAGATCGACATGGTCGGCGCCCTCAAGAGCGCCGAGTAACCTGTCCTGGGATTCAAGTTCTAGCGAGCTGCCGACGCGCCCGCAGCAGCATTTTTGCATAAACCGCCCCGCCAAATGCATACTTTGACGGGGCGGTTGCTTTTTGCCCACAGGTACCCCAGGGGGCGCCGTGCAAATTCCGGAGTATTCAGCGTCCCGGGGTCCGCGGGCGCGGGAATGGGAGTGCAAAACCACGCCGAAAGCCTTGATTCTGAGCCCCCAGTGCCTCGAGGACCGATCATTTTTTACAGGATGCGGCCCATAGTGCCTGCCTTTCGCCCAAAATCCAGTATGCAGGCATCCTCGGCTACTGAATACTCCCAAAAATGCACGCCACACCCCACCCTGGGCACCTGTAGCTACTCTGCGGGCGCGTGGCCTGATAGTAAGTTGCGGTGGAATAGTTCCTGTTTTATGGCTCTGCTATGCCAAACAGAAACTATTCCAACGCAACATATTGAGAGAGCTCTTGGCTGTTGTGCGCACTGACATTTGTCATGAAATGACAGGCCATTAGGGGTTGCTACTTGTAGTTGCGGTAGGGTTGGGGCAGATTCTAACTAGAAATGGTGGTCGCTATCGGTTGTTCTCGGCATACTCGGCTCATTCGATTACGGTCGCCACATGAAAGGAACTGCTATGGATCTTGCGATGGCACAGCGCCTCGTCGATCGCCGCAAAGCTGCCGGTCTTTCCCAGGAGGCTCTTGCTGCCCAGTTGGGCGTAAGCCGCCAGGCTGTCAGCAAATGGGAACGCAGCGAATCCTCGCCCGATACCGATAACCTTATTGCGCTCGCCGCACTGTATGGCGTGTCGTTGGACGAGCTGTTGTATGGGGAAGCGGCTAGCGATGCCGACGACCTTGAGGACGGCAGTGCCGACACCGAGACGGCGGATGTGGCTGACGAGGCTGAGGCTTCTACTGAGCACGCCGATTGCGGCGACAAACCACTTGTCGATATTTCCCTCGCGCGCGGCATCCACGTCATTGATCCCAATAAAGGCGAGGAAGTCCATGTTGGCTGGAGCGGCATCCATGTGACCAACGACCGCAAGGGTGAAGAGGTGCACGTGGGGCCGGGCGGCGTACATATTGACACGCTAGAGGACGACGGGCACAGCGTGCACACCAATGCCGATGGCACCGTGGTTATCGACGGCGAACAATTCTCCAGCTGGAAAGAGGCGCGCGACAAGCTCGACCATCATGGCAAGCATTTCCACACCAAGCTCGGTCGCGCGTGGAATAAGTTCCCCTTCCCCGTGCTTGTCGCCCTCGCCTATCTGGCGCTCGGCATTATTTGCGGCGTGTGGACTACGGGACTTTTCCTCGTCTTTTTGATTCCCGTCTACTACGCGCTTGGCGATTTCATCGACCGACGTCATCTGTCAAAGCTTGTCGACGCCGTCTACCCGGCAGCTGCCATAACTTGGTTCCTCTACATGTGGCTCTGCCTGGGACAGCCCCATCCCGCATGGGTCATCCTCATCACGATTCCCATCGTAAAAGCGCTTATGCACTGGTGCCGCAAACAATGGAAGCACCGCAAACAGGCCTAAACCGCCCTAACCCGCCAGCGCCACTCATCCGACACCGCTCGTCCCTTCCAAGTTGCGGTGATATAGGGACTGTTTTGAGGCTCCAAAGCGCCAAACAGTCCCTATATCACCGCAACTAACAAACAATTGGGTCAGTTCCGGCACGGAGATAAGCATTGAGCTGACCGCGCGCCAAGAAAAGGGCCTATTTACTACGTTTAGCCCGAAGGGGCCGACCATACCCGCCTTTTTCGAAAACTGGCAAGCTTTCTACCTGCGGTTTTATTTTTACAATCTTTGTCATGGTCGAGGGTGTGGTAGCAAACGTAGTAGATAGGTCCATTTTGTGGCAACGGATCATTCAAACTCAATCTCGAAGGCTAAAGAGAGCCTCTCATCCGCGCCCGCGAACGAAAACCAAATAGAATGAAAGGCAAATGGAAAAGCCCGTTTAGCGAGCGGAGGACATATGCGCGACGTAGCCGAAAGCGACTGGAAGCTGTTTAAGAAAATGCTTCCTCAATGGCAAGAACGTTATATGGAAAAGCTCATCGGCCGGTACGTTGAGATGCTGAACGGCGACAGCGAAGCGTCTAGTAGATTTTGGGCGCTAGAAGAGCGCATCAATAGGGACAAGCTGTCCTCGGGAGTGCTAGCAAACGATATTCGCCGCAGCACCATGCATTATGAGATTGCCAACTTGCTTTCCGATAACGTGATCACGCTCGACGACCTTGACGGTTTCACCGAAGACATTAAGGGCTACGCACGACGTTGCATCGGTCGGCAAGAACGCTGAGCGACATGCGCATCCACAGCCGCTGTACTGCATAAACCGCACCGAAAAATGCATATTTCGGCGGGGCGGTTGCTTTTTGCCCGCGGGTACCCCAGGGGGCGGCGTGCAAATTCCGGAGAATTCAGCATCCCGGAGTCCGCGGGTGTGGGAGCGGGCGCACAAAAGCGCATTGAAAGCCTGACTTTGAGCTCCGGCGCCTCGAGGACCGCTCATTTTTTTTGCAGAATGCGGCCCGCGGCGCCTGTCTCTCGCCCAAAATCCAGTATGCAGGCACCCTCGGCTGCTGAATACTCCCAAAAATGCACGCCGCATCCTACCCCAGGCACTTGCAGCAAGAAGACGAATAGCCTCGGCCTCCCCGGTTACCGCAGGAGGCCCCAGGGCTTACCTCCCAAATCTTTCCGCAGGACGGAAGGACCCCGCCGCGCGAAGCGCACAGCGGGGTCCTGACATGTCCGAGGACGATTTGGGAGGTAAGCCCTGGGGGCCTCCGATGGGGGCGGTTCCAGCCGAGGCTATTCGTCGCCGAAGCTGATGTCCAACGCCTTGGCCTCGCGCACTAGATCGCTCTGGGGGTCGACGTACTTGAGCTTGCCAGCGACCTCCTCGAGCGGCATGTGGCACATCTTGCCGTCACGCAGGGCAATCATGTAGCCAAACTCGCCGCGTAGGCAGCCCAGCGCGGCCTCGACGCCGCACTGGGTCGCAAAGATGCGGTCCTGGGCGTCGGGCTGACCGCCGCGCTGCGTGTGGCCGGGGATGGCGACGCGGGTCTCGCGACCGGTCTTGGCCTCGATCTCCTTGGCGATGTCGTAGACGATCGACGGGCTCGTGCGCTCGGCGAGCTTCTTCTTGTACTCCTTCTTGGACAGCGCCGCGTCCTCCTTGGAGATAGCGCCCTCGGCGACGGCTACAATCGTAAAGCGGCTGCCGGTTTCCATGCGATGCTCGATGGTCTTGATGACGTTATCCATGTCGTAGGGGATCTCGGGAATCAAGATGACATCCGCGCCGCCCGCGACGCCGGCATACAGCGGGATCCAGCCAACCTTGTGGCCCATGATCTCGATAACGAACACGCGGCCGTGGCTCGAAGCGGTGGTGTGGATGTCGTCGATGCACTTGGTGGCGACGTCGATGGCGCTCGTAAAGCCAAACGTCAGCTCGGTGCCCCAGGTGTCGTTATCGATGGTCTTGGGCAGGGCGATAACGTTGAGGCCCTCTTCGCGCAGGCGGTTGGCGGTCTTGGTGGAGCCGTTACCGCCCAGCATAAACAGGCAGTCGAGCTGCAGCTTATGATAGGTGTGGACCATCGCCGGCACCTTCTCGACACCATCGGCCTCGGGGGTATCCAGACGCTTGAACGGTGTGCGGCTCGTGCCCAGGATGGTGCCGCCGCGGGTGAGGATACCGCTAAAATCGGCGGGCGTCATGACGCGGAACCTGCTGTAGATAAGGCCCTGGTAGCCGTCCTCAAAACCATAGATCTCGATAGGTTCTTCGCTATTGGTCATAAGCGTTTTGACGATGCCGCGCATGGTGGCGTTGAGCGCCTGGCAGTCGCCGCCACTAGTAAGAAGACCGATCCTAAGCATGGTGAATCCTTCCGGGCAAGTTATAACATGCGCATAAGTTTACCCCCGCACACTGTTGATACGGGGGTAAAACGTGTTAGCTCAAGCGTATGGAAATGTAAGCAACGTCAGGGAACGTAAGGTCGACGGGCCTGGCTCCTTACAGCGCAAAGGCGTCGACGTCGCCCCAGTGGCGGCGCAGCGTGATGGCGGCAGCGGGCTCGGTATTGTCAAAGATGACCGACCATTGCGTATTGCTGGTGATGTCTTCCGGATTGGGCTCTTGGGCTGCGGCGCGAAGGGCCTTCCAAGCGACTGCCTCGTCCTGGGCACCGGCGTGGGCGTCAAGGACATCGGCGATTGCGACGGCGCGCTCTTTACCATGGCCCAGCTCGTCATTCTTTTGGTTGGGCAGCACTTCGTCGCCATAGCAAGCGTAGAAGTTCGTAACCTGGCGTACAGGAGTCGCTTTGAAAGCACGGTTCGGATCGCGCGGATCCCACTCTACTACGCGCGCGTCACTGGCGGCGTCGTTGATAAAGAAGTGGTAATCGCGTCCTGCCATGGCGTGCATGTCGTAGGCGGAAAGCAGGTCGACAGCTTCTTGCGTGGTGGCGGCACGGTCGAGCACCAGGCGGATGACGAGCGAGGTATTGATGACGGGGCGCTGCGTGTCCTGGTCACAGGGCTTGGAGTCCAGAGTGAGTACGGCAATGGACACGCCGCATTCGTTAACACCGTCGAGCTGGGCAAACGGGCCCATGAGTGCGGCGGCGCGTCCGCCGACGGAGTCAAGCGGAGTGTTATCGCCCAGGTTGTTAAGGGCGGCAAACCCGATGGAGGCATAGCCGCTGCGTGGGTGATTGCGCACCAGCAGTGCCGAGGTGTCGTCCTTAAAGTCGTAATTGCGACCGGTGCGCACGCGGCCTTCGGCATCTACGGCGACAAAAGCGCTGCAGGCAAACTGGGGCGCCTGGACATGTACCGGCACACCGGGCAGCACCTGCGCCACCACGGCATCGATGTAGGCCTGGTCGTCGCGCACGCCAGCGGCGATGATGCGATCAAGATCGTAGTCGTAGGCGATGTCGATTGCGTACAGGTCATAGCTATCCGCGTAGCCGGTCAAGCGTTTGAGCGACGCGGCGGACTTGATCTGCTTGCGGTAAACGATACCGGTGGCAGCGGCAAGGCCGACGGCGACTCCCGCGACACCGCAGGCGATGGCAATGTTACGTGGCTTCATGACGGCTCCTCTCGTCCTGTTAGCGTAATTGTCGCAAAAGGAGCGCGGGCATGATGGCTCAACTTGGTGAGCGGCGCGGGATTAAACATGGAATGAAGAGTGCGGCGCTGGCGTGGCGGGGTATGCTGGAGGGGACCATCAACCCAGCGAAAGGGGAGAGCATGACGGATCAGGAAACGCCCGAGCGCGCGCATGTGACGGCCGACGATATCGAGGCCGCCAACGACCTCATCGACTTTATCGAGGCATGTCCCAGCATGTTCCATACGGCGGCGACCATTATGGCCGAGCTCGACGAGGCGGGCTTTACCTACCTGCCCGAGAACGCGGCGTGGGACATCGAGCCGGGCGGGCGTTATTACACGCAGCGCAATACCTCGAGCGTTATTGCCTTTAAGGTGGGCGAGGACCTGACCGCGACGTGGGGCGAGGACGGCGTTGCCGGTGACTATCATTTTCAGCTCACGGCGTCGCACAGCGATTCGCCGACGTTTAAGGTCAAGGCCGTGCCCGAGCTCGACGGCGCAGGCGAGACGCTGCGCCTGAACACCGAGGCCTACGGCGGCATGATCGACTACACCTGGTTCGACCGCCCGCTGGCGCTCGCGGGCCGCGTGTTGGTACGCGAAGGCGACCGTATTGAGAGCCGCCTGCTTGCCACCGAGCGCGAAGTCGCGATTATCCCGAGCCTTGCCATCCATATGAACCGCGGCGTTAACGAGGGCTTTGCGCCCAACCGCGCCGTCGACCTGTGCCCGCTCATCAGCGCCGGTGAGCTTAAGCAGGGCGATTTTGATGCCCTGGTTGCCGACGAACTGGACGTTGAGCCCGAGCAGATCCTGAGCCGCGATCTGTTCCTGGTCAACCGCCAGGATGCGCGCATTTGGGGCTGGGCTGACGAGTTCATCTCGACGCCCAAGCTCGACGACCTGGCCTGCGCCTACACCTCACTGCAGGCATTTTTGGGTGCCGAGAACGCGCGCGACGTCTCGGTCTTCTGCTGCTTTGATAACGAGGAGGTTGGTTCCGAGACCAAGCAGGGCGCCATGTCGACGTTCTTGGCCGACGCACTGCGCCGCATCAACGGATCGCTGGGCTTTGACGACGAGTCGTACCATCGTGCACTTGCTGCCTCGATGCTTGTGAGCTGCGACAATGCGCATGCCGTGCACCCCAACCACGCCGAGAAGTGCGACGCCCGCAATCAGGTTGTGCTCAACGGCGGTATCGTTATCAAGGAAGCCGCCAACCAGCATTACTGCACCGATGCCTTTAGCCGCGCAGTGTTCCAGGCTATTTGCGATGACGCCGACGTGCCCACGCAGGCCTTCGCCAACAAGAGCGATATGGCGGGTGGCTCCACGCTCGGCAACCTGTCGAACATGCAGGCGAGCATGCATGCCGTGGACGTGGGCCTGCCGCAGCTGGCCATGCACTCAAGCTACGAGACCGGCGGCGTACGCGACGTGATGTACGCCATTCGCGCCCTCACCGCCTTCTACGAGCGAAACCTAACCATCAACGGCGCCGAAAGCGTGGAGCTCTAAACCTGCCAAAAAGGGACAGGTTTATTTTGGCAGGTTTTATCTGGGCAAATGCAAAGGATGAAACCGACCTAGATCGGTGGTACGTGGCCGCTGAGGTGCAGTGCACCTCGGCGGCTTTTTGTGCACAGAGTGCGGCTAATGCTAATAAATGCTATACGTGCTTTACGTATCTACCATTGTATTTTATGATTGGCATAGGAGATGATAAGGAGGAACCATGACTACGGCGTCAGCTCAGATCAACGTGCGTCTCAATGCCGATCTCAAGCGGAGCGGTGATGCTGCGCTCTCTAGCGCTGGCATGACACCGAGCCAAGCGGTGCGTGCGCTTTGGCAACTTGCGGCGTCTCTGGCTGATCGGCCCGGCGCGCTCCAGGACCTCCTTTCGCCCAGTCGTGCCCGGGCGGAACAGCGCGAGCGGGAGAAAGTCGCCAAGCACAAGTTCGAACTCATCGACCGGGGTTCGCAACTGTTCGCTGCTGCTTGCCGTGAATCGGAAATTGACTTGGCTAAGGTGCAGCCCTCGGGCGATGAAGAACTCAAACGGAACGCCTACGCGGATCGCTACGGCGAGGAGATGAGCTGGCTCTGTGAATGAGAATCCAAAGCGCATCTTGGTTGACACCAACGTGTGGCTCGATTACTTCATTCCCCGGCGACGCGGTCGTTCAGCGGCGATTGAGTTTCTACGTGATGCATGCGCGGCTCAAGTTGATTTGCTGTATGCGGCGACATCGTCCAAAGACCTGTTCTATTTGATTTCGAGCGAACATAAGGCGTGGTATCGGCGCGAGCATGGCTCGCTATCCCAAGATGCCTCCGTGGCGGCGACATCACTTGCATGGGATTGCCTCGACGTGTTGTCGCAACTTGCCACGCCGGTACCCTGCGACTTGAGTGACATATGGATGGCGAGCAAGCAGCGTAATCTCCATAGCGATTACGAAGACGATTTAATCATCGCGGCAGCGATGCGCGCAAAGGCAGACCTTCTGGTCACCAACGATGTCAAGCTCTGCTCGCACGCACCAGTCGCCGCAATGAGCGTAGAAGACGCAAAGAATTACTTAGCAACGCTCTAGCAATTTGAAGACCTCACAGGTCGAATAAAAGTCAGCGAGAGTCCGCCGTTTGAGTCAAGGTGCCGCGAAATGAAAAGGCGCTGACCTTCTGGTCGCGCCTTTGAAATTGAACGGCAGATTGGCCAAACGGCGGGTTCGTAGCGTCGGCCGGTCCGCCGTTCGTTAGAACGGCGGAACCAATGGGGCTCGCAGCGTCGAGGGGTTCCGGCGTTTGGAAAACGCCGGAACAATCAGTGTTCGATCCAGCAGCGCAGGGTCTCGCCTGCCTGCAGGTGACGCAGATTCTCCGCGGCAATGTCGACCACATTGTTGAGCGTGGCTGCCAGGTGGAACCAGCCCGAGATATGCGGCGTGATGAGCATGTTGGGCGCATCCCACAGTGGACTTGTCTCAGGCAACGGTTCGGGGTCGGTGACGTCGACCGCGGCGCCGGCGAGATGTCCCGACTCCAGGGCGACAACCAAGTCGTCGGCGACCACAAGATCGCCGCGGCCGCCGTTGGCAAAGAAGGCACCCGGTTTCATCGCGGCAAAGAACTCGGCATTTGCAATGCCGCGGGTCTCGGGCGTACTGGGCATAAAGGATGCGACGACGTCTGCCTCCGCCAGACGCTCAGACAGGGTGTCCATGCCGTCCATGTCCTCAAACACAATGGGGTAGACGAGCGGGTGGCGCTTGATGCCGCGGACGTGCGCACCCATGTTGCGGCAGAGCGTGGCAAAGTGGCCGCCAATGTCGCCCGCGCCCAGCACCAGCACATTGGCGTTTTTGAGCGAGGTGACCGGCCCCAAATCCTCCCAGCGATGCTCGCGCTGCA